>JACCWY010000332.1 GCA_013697395.1 Chloroflexota bacterium
TACGCCGCGCACCAGCGCGCTGCGGACGGGTTCGCCTGGTCGCGATCGATGGTCCCGGCGGTGGTGGCAAGACCGTCCTAGCTGAGCGACTCGCCCGAAGCCTGGGTGGTATCCCGATCGTCCACACTGACGACTTCGCAGCCTGGGAGAACCGTCATCATGGCCGCTCTCTGCCCTGTGGCTCTTCCAGCCACCCGGAAGATCCGAGGCCCCAAGTGAGGACAACCCTCTACAACATGTCGTGGCGCGCCGTGGCCATCGCAGTGCTCGTCGGCACGATGCCGTTGGCCGGATGCTCGACGACTGGAACCGCATCGCCTCCCGCCCCGACGATGGGTACCCCGGAGACAACGTCCCGCCTGTCGACGACGGTAACGTCCAGCCTGGTGCCGTCGGCAACGGCGAACGAAGGATTCGAGCGAGTGCGGCTGGTCACGGAGGACGGGATCGAGCTCAACGGCCGCCGGTGGGGCCAGGGGTCGGTGGGGGTCATTCTGGCCCACGGCTTCAGTGAGAGCACGGGGCAGGACGACTGGCGCGACTTCCCGGCCATCCTGGCGGAGCGGGGGGTACGTGGCCCTGACCTTCACCTTCCGCGGCTTCTGCGATCGCGACGAGTGCACCGGCGGGCGCGATCTGGGTGCCAACTGGCGCGACGTGGTCGCGGCGGTCGACTACCTGGCGGCAGAGGGCGTGGACACCATCTTCCTGGTCGGTGCGAGCATGGGCGGGCTTGCCGTGCTGCGTGCGGCGCAGCAGCCCGACATCGAGGTGGCGGGCGTGATCTCGCTCTCCACCCCGCAGTGGCCATCGCGGTACTACACAGGTGAGCCCGAGGAAAACGACCTGACGCCCGAACGGCTGACGATGATGGACGAGCCGAAGCTGTTCGTGGCCGGCACACAGGATGTGCAGACGCCCGCGAGCGCTCCGCTCAAGGCAGGCATCGAATCGGTCCGCTTCGCGGACGACGCGCGCGCGATGTTCGAGGCGTCGAGTGAGCCGAAGCACCTCGAGCTGATCGAGACGAGCTCGCACGGCACGCTGCTCGTCACCTTCCTGAACGACGAGATCATCGAGGCGAGGATCGGCCTCATTCTCGACTTCCTGGAGACGTACCGATGAGGTTGCCCGACTAGTTGTCGCTCCCACTCACATTGTTGACAGATTGAGAGCCCTCGTGCTCGGTTTTGGGGTTGTCGAAGCTCCACACCAGGGAGGGCTCTCATGCTCCATCGTACCGCCTAGCTGACGCCTTCGGGAGGCGGCTGCTGGGTTACCCTGCAGTACGGTCGCGCGGGTCAGTTCGGGTCGGGCGAAGCTCAACGGGCTAGCAGGACCGATGCTCTAGCACGATACAGCCGCAGGTCGCCCCCGCCATGAATGGGGCGACCCACGGCCGTCGGGTTGACGCCCTTCCCGCGGGCTACTGCTGCTGAACGTTCAGGATGCCGAAGGCAGCGCCCTGCGGATCGCTGACGATGGCGAATCGGCCACCCGGCATGTCCGTCGGACCGACCATCTCGCGCCCGCCGAGCTCGATGGCGCTCTGGAACCGGGCGTCAACGTCGTCCGCGTTGAAGTAGATCAGCCAGTAGCTCGGGGTCTCGCCGGGGATTTGCGGATCCATCTCCAGCGCGCCCGAGATGGGCTGGCCATCGTGCTCGAACTGGGTATTACTCCTCGCCCTCGCCGAAGGGCTGCTTGGAGTGCGTCCATCCGAAGACGGTCTCGTAGAACGCGACCGCACGGTCCAGACCGCGTGCGTTGAGCTCGGCCCAGCCGAAGGCGTCCGGGATGCCGGCGGTGAACTGGCTCATTCCGACGGTCTGCCAGCCTGAGATGAACGCCCCGGACGGATCGGCAAAGACTGCCATGCGGCCCTGGTCGCCGACATCGAGCGGCTGGACGACGACGCTGCCGCCGGCGTCCTGGACCTTCTTCGCGAGCTCGTCGACGTCAGCGGTACCGATGTAGAGCGACCACGCGGGCGGGCTCGGATCGCCCTCCTGCTTGGGGCCGATGCCGGCGACCGACGTGTCGTCGAGCTTCGCGGTCGCGTATCCGCCGTACTGCGGGTCATCCGAGACCTCGAGGCTCCACCCGAACAGCCTCGAGTAGAAGTCTCTGGCGGCCTCCGCGTCGGTCGTCGCGAGATCGACCCAGGCCGGCTTGTTGGTCACTGCGGTTGCGACTTGCGCCATACGATACCTCCGGTGCACTGCGGTTGGGGTGACAAGGGTAGACCAGGCGTCCTAAGACAACGTCAAGCGGGGCCCCCGCGGCATCGCCGTCTCGGCGCAGACGGCGAGATCAGGCGGTCGCGGCGGCACGAGCCCGATCTGAATCAGATCGGGCTTCTCCGTTCCCGGTCCTGAACCTGCTCTCGCCAGACAACGGCTCCGGCAGCCGCGAGCAGGACCGTCGCGACGCCGGACAGGGCGAGTGTCCCGGCACCCCCGAGCGCCTCGACGATCGGTCCGCCCAGGGCCGTCCCGAGTGGCGTCGAGACCATGATGACCGCGCTGCGGGCAGCGAGAACGGCGGGCAGGTTCTCGGTCGGGGTGGCCGATTGGAAGAGGGCGTACGTCAGCGGAACGAACGGCCCGTAGACCATCCCGCCAATCGCGAAGAAGACGAGCGTGACCGGGATGGGCGCGGCCGCGAATGGGAGGAGACAGGCGCCCCAGCCGGCCACGATCAACAGCGCGATGCGCCGCATGTTGCCCGCCCGCAAGGTGCCGGTCAGCAGGTTCGAAGCGAGCGCGCCCACGCCGAAGGCAGTCCAGTGGCAGCGAGCAATTGCGCCGATGCGCCAAGGTCCTGGGCGACGTAGACAGGCAGCGCCACCTCCACCGGGCCGTACAGGAAGAAGAACACCCAGGTCAGAGCGGTCAGGCTCAGCAGATCGCGCCGACGCAAGAGCCGGAAGCCCGACTCGGCGGCCTTCAGGTCAACCGGGTTTTCGCTCGCGCCGGCATCCGTTCGCGTCAGCCAGGCGGCACTACCGAGAATCGCGAAGGAGGCGGCGTCGAGGAGAAGGATCCAGCCCGGGCTGAATCTGGCGAGCAGCAGCCCGGCCGCCAACGGCCCGATGATGAATGCGAACGAGGCCTGGGAGCTGGCCAGCGAGTTGACGGCGAACCGTCCATCGGATCCGGCCAAATCCGACAGCATGGTGTACTCGCCGGCGTTGCCCCAGGCCGCCATCAGCGATGACGCGGCCAGCAGCGCCAGGTAGGCCGGCGGCGTCAGCGCGCCGAGGGCGGCCAGCAACGCGATCAAGCCGAGGCAGCCGGCCCGCAGCAGGCAGTGGGCCAGCACCAACGTACGCGCTGGGCGCCCACGCAGGATGCCCCCCAGCGTCAGCGCACCGATGATCCCGGGCAGGGTGTAGGAGGCGATCGCCAACCCGACGAACAGTCCGAGCGATCCTGCGGGCGCTAGCTGAACGGCCAGCCAGGCGACGGTCACGGTGCTGATCCCGTCGCCCAGCGACGATACGCCGAGGCCGGCCAGTAACAGCCGCAGCTGCGGCCTCGAGAGGAGCTGGCGGTACGGCCCGGGGAACCACACGATCCACTACTGCCGACGGTCCAGCGCGGTGATCTGGATGAGATTGCCGCACGTGTCGTTCAGCGTGGCGATCGTCGAGCCCGTGACCTTCGTCGGCGGCATCGTGAACTCCGCGCCAGCGGCCGACGTGCGATCGTGTTCTTGCTGAACATCGTCGACGTAGAACATGGCGGCGGGCTGGCCCTGCCCGAACATCGCCTGCTGGTAGGCCGCAGCCGCCGGATTGTCGTTGGGAGCGAGCTGGAGCTCGACGCCGTCCGGCTCCTCGGCTGAGACGACGGTGAGCCATCGGTACGGCCCGTTCGTCACGTCTGTCTTCTTCACGAACCCCAGCACATCGGTGTAGAAGCGCAGGGCCTTCTCCTGGTCGTCCACGTCGATGCTGGTCACCTTGAGCTTCATGGCGTCTTCCTCCAGTGAGATCGGGTGGTGTGGTGTCAGCTCACCGCTTTCTTCACGAGCGCCGCGATCGTTGCCTCGTCGGCTGCGGTCAGCTTCGTGAGGGCCCAGGACGTCGCCCACATGTGGCCTTCGTCGAGGTTGGCGTCGTCGTTGAAGCCGAAGGTGGCGTAGCGCGCCTTGAATTTGTCGGCCGCCTGGAAGAAGCAGACGATCTTCCCGTCCTTGGCGTATGCGGGCATCCCGTACCAGGTTTTCGGCGAGAGGTCTGGCGCGCTGGCCTTGATGACCGCATGGATCCGCTCGGCCATGACGCGGTCCGATGCCGGCATCTCGGCGATCTTGGCGAGTAGCTCGCGTTCGGCGTCCGCCTTGCCGGTCACCGCCTTCAGCTCCTTGGCGCGCTCCTTCATCGCGGCCTTCTCCTCGGCCGTGAATCCCTTGGACGCCTTGTCGCCGACGGCCGTGCGCTTGGCGGGCTTCTTGAATTCTTTCATGGCAGGGTTCCTTCTCTACGAGTCGTGATGTGAGCGGCGCTCCCGCCCGGAGTCGCCGCCGCGGCGGCATCGTGAAGCTGATTTGGCCGGCGGCCATTGACCCCGACCTTGACCGATCGGTTTGGCGTCAGCCGCGGGTCTGGACGATCCGGATCATGTTCCCGGCCGGGTCGCGGAAGGCGCAGTCGCGGCCGTAGGACTGGTCCATCGGCTCCTGGACGACATCGGCGCCAGTCGCCTGCACCCGGTCGAACATCCCGTCGAGGTCGGGGGTCGAGAAGTTCAGCCCCCGCAGCAGGCCCTTGGCGAGCAGGTCGCCAATCGCCTCCCGGTCCGAAGGCGAGATGCCCGGATCGGCTGCCGGAGGCTCGAGCACGATGTTGATGTCGGGCTGCGAGGGTGGCCCCACCGTGACCCAGCGCATGCCATAGGCGCTGACATCGTTGCGGACCTCGAAGCCCAGGGCGTCGCGATAGAACGCGATCGCCTTCTCGTGGTCGTCGACCGACAGGAAGCAGTCTTGTAGTTTCACGTCCATGGGACCGAGCCTAGCCGCTCCGGGTGGTGGCCGCTTCTCGATTCCTGACCGGTCTCAACGCCACCCGGACCAGGCAGGCGGGAAGCGGTTCCAGCCACGAGTGATCCCGAGCCCGATAGGCGCTGGGGGTCTCCCCGACGAGCTCGGTGAAGCGCGTGCTGAAGGTCCCCAGCGAAGAGCAGCCGACCTCGAAGCACACCTCGGTCACCGAGAGGTCGCCGCGACGCAGCAACGTCATGGCGCGCTCGATGCGCCGGGTCATCAGGTAGCTGTAGGGGGTCTCGCCGTAGGCGGCGCGGAAGCTCCGTGAGAAGTGGCCGGACGACATGAGGGCGGTGCGAGCCAGCGCCTCGACATCCAGCGGGCGTGCGTACTCACGATCCATCTGATCGCGTGCGCGCCGCAGACGAACCAGATCGTCGCGATCCACGTCGCACACCATACCTCTCGCCGCCCGACGGCCGGACGCCTCGCCGGATCGAGTTGACGTCCGATTCAGTAGCATGCTACCGTTTCGCCGATAGGTAGCATGCTAACGAATTGGAGATGAACATGACTGCGACCGCAGAACAGACCGACGCCGTTGCGCGGCGAGGGGTGGCGTCGGCGCCGCGTTTCGGCGGCGTCCTGTGGCGAATCGCGCGTTCTACCAGCCCGCTGACATTGCCGCTGGCTGGAAAGCGATGGAATCCGATCTTCGCCGTCGTCGAGCACCGCGGCCGGAAGAC
Organism: Chloroflexota bacterium; assembly: GCA_013697395.1. Lineage (GTDB taxonomy): Bacteria > Chloroflexota > Limnocylindria > QHBO01 > QHBO01 > JACDBZ01. Next base: position 5,739 of record JACCWY010000332.1, read on the forward strand.
TGGTCGCCCCTACGCGACACCCGTGGCGGCGCGCCGTGTCGCTGACGGGTTCGTGATCTCGCTCGCCTTTGGTGCCCAGGTCGACTGGTTCCGCAACCTGCTGGCCGCCGGTCGCGGCACCATCCGCTGGCGCGGGCGCGCATACCGGGTGACGACTCCCGAGCCGATCGACGCCGCCATGGGGCTGGCAGCGTTCCATCCCGTCCAGCGGGCGCTGCTTCGAATTGGCGGCGTCGGCGGCTACGTGTGGGTAACTGACGTGGACGCCCCGGACCGGTGAGCGACCTGTCCGTGCGGCGACGCCGGGTTGCAGGCGGTGGGCGTCGGCGAGGTGCCGCGGCCGAGCCCGCCTCACAGGACTTCGTGATCGAGGACAGCCTGGGCTACCTGGTGAATCGGGTTGCCCGCTCGATGGCCCGGCAGCTGGCGGACGAGCTGCGGCCGGTTGGGGTCGGCATCGGTCAGTGGGCGGTGCTGATGTTCCTGTGGGCGCGCGACGGGATGAGCCAGGCGGAGCTGTCGCGGGTTGTGGCCATCGAGCCACCGACCATGGTCCGCACCATCGACCGCATGGTCCGTGACGGGCTCGTCACGCGCGTTGCCGATCCGGGTGATGGACGGATCAGCCGGATCCACCTGACCGAGCGCGGCCGGTCGCTCCGTGATCAGCTCGTCCCGAAGGCGATCGCAGTCAACACGGCGAACCTGGGACGCATGACGGCGAGCGAGGGCCGGTCGCTGCGACGTCTGCTTGGCAGGCTCCTTGCCCAGGACGACCGATGAGGCTGCCACAACGCGTGTGCTGCCGGCCTGGTCCAGGCGTGATCGCGCGGAGCGTGCGGACCGGCGCCGGCATTAGCCAGAGAAACGAGAGGCTCAGGCCAATCCCACAGCATGCCGTTTGAGGCGACGGCGGGGACGGGCACGGGGCTGGGGTCGCGGCGGTGACGCGCCGAACCTCACCTGCGGCATCGGCGGCTCGTCAGTCCGCATCCGACACAGCTGCGGCGTGGCCAATCGTCGTCTGGGCGTCATCGAGCAGCGTCGTCAGCTTCCTGACGATGACATCGCGGGCCGCTTCGTATCCGTCGCTGACCGGGGGAACGGTCCACAGCTCGAATTCGGCATCCGGCGCTGCATCTGCGGTCACCTCTGGGGCAAACCCAACCACCCGCCATGCTTCTGCCAGGTCTTGAAATCCGAGTCGCTCAGGGACGACTTCTTCGGGCCTGATGCCGTCGCGGAGCAGTCCAGCGACGGCTACTGCCGCGAGCTCGCCGGATGGTGCCGTACCGCGCGCCGTGGCGCGGAGATCCAAACGAGCGTCGGCTGCCATGCGCCGAAACCACGCGGCCGCGATCACGCTCTTGGCGGCGCCGTGCTCACAGACGAAGACGACCATGCGCGTCATCTGCGCGAGAGTGTAACCGTTGTATCGGCGTGGACCGAGGGGTATGAACAGCTTTGAACGGGCCAGACATGGCCCCTTGACGAGAGCGTCATAATCAACCCCTAAAACCATTTAGTTGCCAGGCTACGCTGGCGACCGAAGACGGACTCGCGCCCGTCGCGGAGGTGGAGACTTGGGCTCGACTCCGAGTCGGCGGCGGCCGACCATCGAGGACGTTGCACGCCTTGCCGGCGTCTCGAAAGGCGCCGTCTCGATCGCGCTGAACGGCCACGCTGGCGTTGCCGACACCACTCGAGCGAGGATCACCGAGGCAGCCCGCACCCTGAGCTGGCGGCCGAGCCTGCACGCCCGTGCCCTGCTGGCATCCCGTTCCTTTGCGTTGGGACTGGTCATGTCGCGGCCACCCGAGTTGCTGGCCGCTGATCCGTTCTTCCCCGCGTTCATTGCGGGCGTCGAGTCGGTCCTCGCGAACCGTGGCCTGGCGCTGGTCCTCCAGGTCGTCGACGGAGACCCGCAGACGGAGGCCGCAAGCTACCAACGCCTGGCACATGACCGCCGCGTCGACGGCGTCCTGCTGACCGATCTCCGCATCGACGACCCGCGCTTCGACTGGCTCACCGAGCTGGATCTGCCGGCCGTGGCGGTCGGCCGTCCGGCTGCCGGCTGTCCGTTCCCATGGCTGGACACCGGCGATCGCGAAGGTGTCCGCCAGGCGGTTCGTCACCTGATCGCGCTTGGCCATCGGCGCATCGCCCACGTGGGTGGCGCGCCGGGCTACGTCCACTCAGCGGCGCGGCGTCGGGCCTGGGAGGACGAGCTCCGTGCCCACGGGCTGGAGCCGGAGCTCTTCATCGCCGGCGACTTCACCGGCCAAGGAGGCGCGGCGGCGACCAGGCAGCTCCTGGGAAGCAAGCCCCCGCCCACCGCGATCGTCTACGCCAACGACCTGATGGCCATCGCCGGCATGGCGGCGGCAGTCGAGGCCGGCCTGACGCTCCCTGACGAGCTCTCGGTCGTCGGCGTCGACGACATCCCACTCGCCGCACATGTGCGTCCGGCGCTCACGACCGTGCGCCAGGACGCCACCGACTGGGGGCGTGCGGCCGCGCGGAGCCTGGTTGCCCTGGTGGAGGGCGAGCCCCTCCCAACACTCACGCCCGCTCCGGTGACCTTCGTCGAGCGCTCCTCGACGAGCGCGCCGCGCGCGCATTGAACGCTGTCGAATTCAGGAGGTATGACATGTCTCGCGCTTCGAGTCGTTTCGCCAGCATCGCGGCGATCCTGATGTTGGTCCTCAGTTCCTGCCTCGGCGAAGACGGGCAGGACGGCGGCGGAAGCGCGGGCGACGGCGCCACCGCTGCCACAGGGCCGATCCGCATCTGGTACTCGAACAACCCGGAGGAGGTCGCCTGGGGCGAGGCTGTCGTGGCGGCCTGGAACGCGGATCATCCCGATGAGGAGGTCACGGCCGAGGAGATCCCTGCCGGCGAGAGCTCGGAAGAGGTCATCGGCGCCTCCATCACCGCCGGCAACACCCCCTGCCTGATCTTCAACACCGCGCCGGCAGCCGTGCCACAGTTCCAGCAGGCCGGTGGCCTGGTGGCTCTCGACGATTTCTCGGACGGGGCCAGCTACATCCAGGAACGAACCGGCGATCGTGCCGAGCAGTACAAGTTCACCGACGGCAAGTTCTACCAGATGCCGTGGAAGACGAACCCGGTGATGATCTTCTACAACAAGGAGGTCTTCCGCACGGCCGGGCTCGATCCCGAGAACCCGCCGCTCAGCACGTACGACGAGTTCCTGTCGACTGCCGAGACGCTCGTGGCCGAGGGTGGTGTGGAGGCCGCCATCTGGCCCTCTCCCGACGCCCAGTTCTTCCAGCCCTGGTTCGACTTCTATCCGCTCTTCGCCGCCCAGAGCGGCGGACAGCAGCTGGTCGAGGACGGGGAACCCCAGTTCAACAACGAGGCGGGGCTCGCCGTGGCCAATTTCTGGAGGAGCCTGTACGACCAGGGCCTGACACCGAACGAGGCGTACAACGGCGATTCGTTCGCCGACCAGCAGGCGGCCATGGCCATCGTCGGGCCGTGGGCCATCGCGGTCTACGGCGATGCGGTCGACTGGGGCGCCGTGCCGGTGCCGACACAGGACGGCATGGATGCCTCGGAGGTTCACACCTTCAGCGACGAGAAGTCCTCCGCGATGTATACCGCCTGCGAGAACCGCGGCACCGCCTGGGAGTTCCTCAAGTTTGCGACCAGCGAAGAAAGCGACGGGCAGCTCCTCGAGCTGACCGGTCAGATGCCGATGCGCGCCGACGTGGTGGCCAGCTTCCCGGACTACTTCGAGGCGAATCCCGAGTACGAGGCCTTCGCCGACCAGGCCAGCCGGACAGTCGAGGTGCCGATCGTGCCGAACTCGATCGAGATGTGGCAGACCTTCCGCACGGCCTACAGTGAGTCGGTCATCTTCGGCACGACGCCGATCGAAGAGGCGTTCAACGCGGCTGCGGACGAGATCAGAACGCTCGTCAGCGGGAGCTGAACGGTGGCCGTCGCCGCGCCGCCGGGGGGGCGGATGCGCAGGCTGCTCGGGCGCGACCCGATCGGCTACGCGTTTGTCGCCCCCTACGCCATCTTTCTCGTCGCCCTGTTCGGCTATCCGCTGGCTCTCTCCGTCTACATCTCGTTCTTCGACTTCTTCTTTGCCGCGCCGGGCGCCCAGGTCGCGCGCCCGTTCGTCGGACTGGACAACTTCGCGGAGATCCTGGGCGATCCCGTCTTCCAGCGCGCGATTCTCAATGTCGCTGAGTTCATCGTCATCAACGTCCCGTTGACGGTGGTGCTCTCCCTCGTGCTGGCCGCCGCACTCAACGCGAGGCTGCCGTTCCGCGTCTTCTTCCGCACGAGCTACTACATCCCGTACGTGACTGCCAGCGTCGCCGTCATCGGCGTCTGGCTGTGGTTCTTCTCACGCGGCGGACTGCTGAACGACACGCTCGGTCCGCTTGCACCCGATCCCTCGTGGCTCGTCAATGAGTTCTGGGCGATGCCGATCATCGCCCTCGTGGTCACCTGGAAGCAGCTCGGCTTCTACGTGCTGCTCTACCTGGCCGCGCTGCAGAACATCCCGAAAGAGCTCTACGAGGCGGCGGAGGTCGACGGCGCCGGCCCGATCCGGCGCTTCATGGCGATCACCGTGCCGGGAGTACGCCCGGCGACCACCCTGGTCGTCATCCTGGCCACCATCATCGGCGCCAACCTGTTCACCGAGCCGTACCTGCTCACCGGCGGCGGCGGCCCGAATGGGGCGTCGATGTCGCCGGTTCTGCTGATGTATCGCGAGGGGATCGAGCAGGGCCATGCCGGCTATGCCGCAGCCATGGGCGTGATCCTGGCGTTCGCGGTCATGACGATCTCGGCCATCAATCGCTTCGTACTCGAGAGGGAGTAACCATGGCCACCTCTTCCGCGACCGAGCGCACGGCTCAGGTCGATCGGACCGTCCCGGGGGGCCGGATGTCATGGCGCCGGGTGCTGGGGCTGGCGGTTCTCGCGCTCGGTGCGGTCGTATTCCTGTTCCCCTTCTACTACATGATCGTCGGCGCTTTCCAGCGCGAGCCGAACCCCGGTATCTCGGGCGCCTTCCCCAACCCAGCCAATCTGACGCTGGCCAACTTCGGCGACATCAACGCGGAGATCGACCTGGTGCGCACGCTGATCAACTCGGGGATCTTCACCGGCGGGGTGCTGCTGGGGACGTTCGCGATTGGCCTGCTGGCCGGCTATGCCCTGGCCCAGCTCGAGTTCCGCGGGCGCGGCGTGGTGTTCAACGCGATGCTGCTGATCCTGGTGCTGCCGTTCCAGCTGTTCATGATCCCGCTCTACGTGGTGATCGTGCGGACCTATGGCCTGGCCGACAACTACCTGGGGATGATCCTTCCCTTCGCGGTGAACGCCACGGCGGTCTTCATCTTCCGCCAGTTCTTCCTTCAGCTGCCCCGCGAGCTCTTCGAGTCCGCACGCATGGACGGAGCCTCCGAGTTCAAGATCCTGCGCTCGATTGCCGTCCCGCTCGCACGGCCCTCGATCATCACCGCACTGGTCGTCACCTTCATCGGGCCCTGGAATGAGTTCCTGTGGCCGTTCCTGATCACCAAGCAACAGGACCTGCAGCCGCTGGCGGTTGCGCTGGCCAACTACATCTCGACGGTCGCCGCACGGGCTGCGAACCCGTTCGGCTCGATCCTGGCCGGAGCCGTTGTGCTCGCCATCCCGGCGGTCGTCGTCTTCGTCGTGTTCCAGCGCCAGTTCGTCGAGTCGAACCTCGGCTCGGGGGTCAAGGGTTGAGCTCGATGATTCTCTCGGACCGTAGCGGCGTCATGCGTCCGGTTCCGCCCTATCGGTTCGAGCGGCTGGGGGTCGTGATGGCGCCCGACCTCGACGATCCACGCGAGGCCTGGGGCGTGCTCAACCCCGCGACCGCTGCGCGTGAAGGCCAGGTCTTCCTCTTCCCGCGACTGGTGGCCGAGGGCAACGTTTCCCGGATCGGCCGGGCGCGGATCGTCTTCGACG
>JACCWY010000333.1 GCA_013697395.1 Chloroflexota bacterium
TACGCCGCGCACCAGCGCGCTGCGGACGGGTTCGCCTGGTCGCGATCGATGGTCCCGGCGGTGGTGGCAAGACCGTCCTAGCTGAGCGACTCGCCCGAAGCCTGGGTGGTATCCCGATCGTCCACACCGACGACTTCGCAGCCTGGGAGAACCCGCACGCCTGGTGGGGCCGCCTTGAGCACGACGTCCTCGTGCCCATCGAACGAGGCAAGCCGGTGCGCTACCGCGCCTATGACTGGTCGCGGCGCCGCCTTGGCGATTGGCGCCAGCCCCCCGCGAGCGATGTCGTGCTGCTCGAGGGAGTCTCCTCTGCCCGCCGGGCCGTCGCGGACCGCCTGAGCCTGGCGATCTGGGTTGAGACGGCAATGGGTGAGCGCCTGGCCCGCGGGCTCGAGCGTGACGGCACGGCGATGCGCCCGCAGTGGGAGCGGTGGATGGCCGATGAAGAGTCTCACTACGCGCTGGACGGGGCGCAGGATCGAGCCGATGTCATCGTCGATGGAGCGCCATCGGTTCCCCACGACCCGGAGACCGAGTACGTCGAGCTTCGCGCGCGTCCCGGATCGTGATGCCATTGCCGGCGCCACCCCGCCGCGTGAGCGATGGCCGGCTGGGAGTTCCGCCGGGCTGCGTGCCCGAAGCGACATTGCGGAGTGAGTGCGAAATATCGGGAGTGGGTCAGTTTGGAAGAGGGCCGGAATAGGAGAGCACGACGCCAGTAGTGGCGGCTGCGTGAGCGACCGGACGGTTCACGAGTTCGCAGCGCCGCTGGGACTTGAGCTGCTCAGGGGGCGCGTAGAATCCGCCCGATGCCAGACTCTGATCCGAAAGCCGAAGGCGTCTCCGGCTCCGACTTCTTCGATCACGCTGATGTCTTCGCCAAGTACTTCGAGTCTCGTCCGTCGGCTGCCTCGCCGGTGGAAACCATGGAGATGCCGGCCGTCTGGGATGCGATAGGCGACGTCACCGGCCTCCGCATCCTAGACCTGGGATGCGGCGGGGGCGAGATCGGGTTCGAATTGCTGCGCCGCGGCGCGAAGGCGTATGTCGGCGTGGATGGTTCGGCGGCGATGGTTGAGCGGGCCGTCGGCCAGCTCGACCGATCCCGAGCGAGTGTCACGCGAGCGAACTTGGCGACCTACATGCCGCCCATCGGCGCATTCGATCTCGTCGTCTCACTGAGGGTGCTGCATTACGTTGAGAACCTGGCGGACGTCTTGGGAAGGGCACGACGAGCGCTCGTGCCGGGCGGAAGGTTGATCTACACCCACGAGCATCCGGTCATTACCAGTTTCGAGGCGCGCGAGCCAGGCGCCACGCGCACAAGCTGGACCGTTGATCACTATTTCCAGCCAGGAGCGCGGCGCGTCATCTTCCTTGGCCGTCCGGTCGTGAAGTACCACCGCACCATGGAGGAGCACCTTGACGCCGTGCGGGACGCTGACCTCCGGTTCGCTCGCCTCCGAGAATGCCCGCCGGTGCGAGCCCTATTTCAGGACGATGTCGCGGAGTACGAAAGGCGCCGTCGCATTCCGCTCTTCGTTCTAATTGAAGCCCATAACTCAAACTGACCGCGATCGCCCTTCGCTGGGTCTGAGGTCGACGACCGACCGGATGCCTGTACTGTGTCGGGGGCGTGCTTCGCATCCGGGAGGGCATCGCCGATGGCGAAGATCCAGTACGCAGCGGACGGTCAGGTCTCGGCCGAGCGATTCGTGGCGGCGCTGACCGACTTCAGCGAGCATCGGCCCGAGCTGTGGCCGAACCTGGACGCCAAGTTCTACCGGCTGCACGAGCGCGGTGACTCATGGGCCGAGGTGACCGAGGGCACCGATGTCCTGGGTGGCGTCTGGGCCCGCGAGCGCTACGACTGGTCAGAGCAGGGCCGGGTCACGCTCACCCTGCTCGAGTCGCCGGACTTCCGGCCGGGCACCCTGATCGACTACCACGTCAGCGACCGGTCCGGCGGCGGCTGTCACGTGGCGGTTGACTTCCAGCGGATCGCGGCGAGCCCGCGTGGTCGGCTGGTCGGCGTCGTGGTCCAGCTCACCGGCGTCGGCCGCTTCGGCCGGGAACCTGCGCGAGACGCTGGCTCGCCTCGCGCGCCTCTGATCGGAAGCGCTCACGCGCCTGCTGAATCGCGGGTGATCGCGCGCCAACAGGCATCGATGAGCCGCTCCGTCGCCGACCCATCCACGAGGTTGGTGGATCCATCGGCTCCAGCGGCGAGACGGATCGCCGACCCGAACCCCAGGTCGTAAAGGACCGCGAGTGGAAGGTCGGCCAGCAGCGGCGCCATGTCAGGTGCCGCAGCCGCGGCGACGAGCGGATCCTCCCCGTCCTCGATGACCGCCGCGTGCGCCACGCCGGCGTAGGGCGACGCGTCGACCTGCAGGAGGAAGCGCGCCCGGATGGGGTCCGCCGTCAGGTGGCGGAAGATGTTGTGCCAGATCACCCGGAATCGATGCTCCGGCCGCGCTGTCGGGTCGATGCCGGCGACCGCTGCCGCCCCCAGGTCGCGCTTGACGTCGCGATAGACCGCCGTGATCAAGGCCTCCTTGGAGGCGTGATGGACGTAGATGGTCCC
>JACCWY010000343.1 GCA_013697395.1 Chloroflexota bacterium
CCTCGGCCCGTTGCGGGTCGAGGAGAGTTGAAAGATCGCCGTCCGCGTCGCCAGCTCCGGATGGGGCGGCGGCAGCATGGCGGCAAACCAAGCAGCCGCCCCTAACCGGCTTACGGCGGGCGAGACGATCGCCCGGTAGCCATGCCTCGCGCCTCAGCGCTCCCGGATGGGTCATCTGCCTGAGGGATCTAGGGCGATCTCAGAACAGCCGATGAGACATTCGAGTAACGCCCCGGGCCGCAGGGTGCAACTTGCGGCAATGAAGATCGGGGACTTCCTCATACACGGCGGGCGGCGATACCTGGTGTGCGGGTTCGACCCCCAGGGCGTCTCCCCGCGCATGGTGTACGTGGAAGATGTCGCCACAAGGGCGCACTCGGTCCTGCCCTTCGAAGACGTGAGCCTGCCCTCGAGACGCAAAGGCGGGCGGCTGCGCCTCGTGAGGCGGAGATCCGAGGAGCCGCGCAGAGATCATCTTCCGTAGTTCGCGTGTTCTCCAGCGCCCGTCGGCGCGGAGCGGCGATCAGTCGGTGCTCCCGTTCGAGTGACACCGCGTACGCCCCAGCGCCTCAAGTGCCGATACCTCAACTCTGGGGACATCTAGTTCCCAGAAAGCGGCAAGGAGGAAATACTCGATGCGAAAACTCATGCTGATCGCACTCGCGATCGTTTCACTGGCGATTGCAGGCGCCGCCATTGCGAAGACGGTGGCGGTAACGATTACGAAGAACGGATATGTCCCGAAGGCCGTGAGCATCGCGGCGGGGGACACGGTCCAGTTCACGAACTCCGACACGGTCGCCCACCAGATCGTCTTCAAGCCCACAGCGGGCGTGACCTGTGTGCCCAGTCCGCTCGTCCTGCAGCCGACGCAGAGCGGAACCTGCACCTTCCAGAATGCCGGCAAGTTCGCCTACTCCGATCCCAACGTGAAAGGAAACACCTTTCGCGGAACGGTGACGGTAGGTAGCGCGCCGCCTCCTCCTGCGGCGGCCACGCTGACGCTCGCAGTGAAGCCGCAGCTGATCGTCTACGGCGGCAGGGTCACCCTGACCGGAACGCTCTCGAACCAGAAGGTCGGTGAGAACGTCGACGTGCTCGCGAAGCCGTGTGGGCAGGCGGCGGCAACCAAGTTGACCACGGTGCAGACGACGACAGGTGGTGCCTTCAGCGCGGTCGTGCGACCGCTCAAGAACACCGTCTACACGGTGAAGGTGAAGAGCACCACGAGTCCGAGCGTCGCCGCCAAGGTACGCCCGCGACTGCGCCTCCGTAAGCTTGCACCGCAGCGTTACTCGCTGCGCGTGTTTGCCGCGCGGAGCTTCGCCGGCAGGTATGGGACGTTCCAGCGCTACAACGGCACGCTCCGGCGCTGGGTCAAGGTCAAGCGCGTGCTGGTGCGCGCGAACGGCACGGGCGTCGCCCCGACGGTGATCTCGTCCGTCACGTTCCGCTCGTCGATCAGGGCTCGACTCAAGATCCGCGTTGTGTTGCCGCAGTTGCAGGTCGGTAGCTGCTACCGCCCGGGCCGCAGTAACGTGATCCTCAGCTAGGTACACACCCTTGGGGAAGGGCGGCGGCTACAAAGCTGACCATAGCCGCCGTCCTTCCCCGCAGCTAACCCAAATGCGAAGCTCGGCCGATACATCTCTCATGGCTGCGGCGGCCGAGCTGCTCACCACTGGCCGGTCGGAGGTCGTCAGCCCCGAGCTCGTGCTCGTCGATCCGCGTCTGGCGATGGAAGCACGCGCGGCTCTTCAAAACCCACATGACACATTTGCTCGGCTCGAACAACGGCTTCCGGTGGGTCAAGCGACGCCGCAAGCGGTCGTCCCAAGCGCCGATCGCGCCTCCACAACAGACGAGGAGATTGGCGCGGCGCGACGACGCATCAGCGAGCTCTCAGAGGTCGAGCCGCCCACGCAGCGGAGGGCGCGGCTTGTCACTCTTGTCTCGGTGGCGGCGGCATGGTGCGCAGTAGCGCTCCTCATCGCTGATCTGAAGCTCGGCCTGTACAAGTGGCCGTTCTAGCCCTGTCGTTGTCGCCAACGCCTTTCGTTGCTTGAGCTCCTAGGCATGCCCCGAACCGAAGGGCAGTGGCCCGGGGCGAGAGAGCATCGGATCAGAAAGCCGCAGGCCGTGAAACCTACTCAACTGTGGCATCAGAAACCCTTGAAGGCTTCACTAGACTCGCCCGGATGGCTAGCGCTGAGGCCCAGCAGCCCAACTCGCTTATCTGGGCAGCCCGTCTCGCGGTCGCCGGGCCGCTGCTGTGTATTACCTTGGTCGCACTCCTCCACGTTCTCGAGTCGGAGGTCAACGACAGCGACGCGGTCAGCGAGTACGCGCTGGGCGACTTCGGGTGGCTGATGAACGTGGCCTTCTTCTCGGGTGCCGCGGGCATCGGCGCGCTCGCGTTCGTCCTCCACAGATCTCTCGCGCATTCGAGGACCGCCGTTGTCGGAATCGTCCTTCTCTCCATCGCGGCGGTCGCGTGGGTCCTCCTCGGCGCGGGCAACATCGACCCCGAAGGAGCAGACGCGACGACGCACGGACTGATCCATGGGATCGGCTTCTTTCTCGGGCTGCCGACAAGGCTCGCAGCGCCGCTTATCCTCGCGGCCGCGTTTCGCCGCGACGAGCGCTGGGCGAACTACCGGCGACCCACCCTCGCGCTGGGCATTGCAGCTTTGGTGGCCGAGGTGGCGGGCTTCTCGGATCTTGCGTCCGTGGTGACGCTTCGACTCTCGCTCGGCCTCTGGCTCGTCTGGATCGCGCTCACTGGGGCGCGCGTTCTGACCCGGCGGCACCTGCCTGGCGGCGGCGCACGATCAGCCGCCTAGGGGGATCGGCTACCCACTCCCGAGCTTTTCTCGCGAAAGCCTGGCAGGGGATAAGCCGGCGGAACCCCTTCGCGACGGTACCCCTCCCCCCTTTAGGGGCGGACGACGAAGTATGCGTTGAACGGGTCGTGCTCGAGGAGGTGTACCTGGACGGAGTCGAAGCCGGCATCCGCGAGCAGCTCTCGTGCCTTTTCCTCACCCCACATCGCGCCCAGCCCCTCGCCACCCTGGGCGAGGGAGACGGTCATGCAGTGCATGCA
>JACCWY010000382.1 GCA_013697395.1 Chloroflexota bacterium
CTGGCCGCCAGCGCCGATCTGACGGCCGGCATCGGCGAGATGGAGGCCGCGCTCGCCGGGTTCGGTGACGACCCCACTGGCGTTGCCGACGCTGCAGCCGCGCTTGCCCGCGCGTACATGCAACAGATTCGATTCCCGGAGGCCGAAGCCCTTACCGCCGATACGCTGGGCCGACTGTCTGGCGAGCCGTCGACCAACCTCGCGCGGCTCCACGCCCTGCACGCATGGGCGATCGGAGCCCAGGGCCGATCCGAGGGCGTTCATGACGAGGCCGAGCTGGCGTGGACCACCGCCCTCGGGTCGGGCGACGCCGGACTGGAGCTTGACGTGCTCGAGCACGTCAACGCCGCTCGGGACGAGATCGATGAGGCCTCAACCGAGCACTGGGCATTGCTGGAGGAGAAGGCCGTCGCCGCCAGCCGGTGGCACCAGGTGGCAGTCGCGGCACGCGTGCAGGCCGTCATGCAGGCCGACACCGATCCTCGTGCGGCGCTCGTCAAGCTCGGGGCGGCCGGCGAGGTCGCATCGGCGCATGGGTTGCCCGAGCAGGCAGGATGGATCAGCTATTCGCGCTGCGAGGCGCTGTGGGTAGTCGGGAAATGGGACGAGGCGCTGCGCGTGGGTCAGGTTGTGATCGAGCTCGCGGAGCGGTATTCCTATCAACGCTTGGCGTTCCGGACTTGGGTCGTGCTGCTCCCAATGGCGGCCGTTCGTGGTGATGCGACGCTTGCAGCTCGGTGGGAACAGTGGGTTGCCACCGCGTTCGGCGACTCCCCGTTGGCCGCGTCGGCGTATGGGCGGCTGCTGAATGGCGCGATCACGGTCTGGGTTGCGCAGGCGATGGGAAGGCCGATTCCGGCGCCGCCTGATGACTTGACCGATGCGCTGGTCGCCATGAGCAATCCGCACTTCATCGGCGCGGTCGAGACGGTCGTGCGCGCCTGGCTCGACTCCGGGCGGCTGGACCGTGCCGCGACTGCCGCGGCCCGTTCCGCCGAGATCGCCGCCGAGCCGGGTGCGACCCGAATGATGCGCACCTCGGCGGCATTGCTCGACGCGTGGGTGAGCGGTTCAGCGCCTTCCGCGCGCCTCGCGCTCGAGCTTGCCCGCGAGCACGGTGCGGATTGGTGGGAGCTGCGAGCGCTTCGCGCACTTGACGATCCAGGTGCTGTGCGGGTCGGGCGCAAGCTGGGGGTCTCTGCCTAACGCCCTCGAGGCATGTCGAACAGGTCGACAGGAGGAGACATCGTGGTCATCGTGCAGATGGAGCATCCGATCAGCAGTTTCGCCGCGTCGAAGGCGGCCTTCGACAGCGACCCGGTTCGGCGCGAGGAATCCGGCGTGCGCCGCTATCGGATCGTGCGGCCGGTCGACGACCCCAACTTCGTCGCCGTCGATCTCGAATTCGACGACGCGCCACGTGCCGACGCCTTCCGCGCATCATTGGAGAAGCTCTGGCAGACCCCCCAGGCGATGGCGCTGTTCGATGGCGGAACGCCCCGCGCGCGGATCGTCGAGGACGTGGAGAGCCGCGACTACTGAGGGGTGCGCCCCGGGGCTCGGCCCTCAGCCTTGTCGTTCTCGCCCCACGGGCATAACGGAGACTCAGTGTCCGTTCTTGCGCCCGACGGGAGCTCCAGCCAGGCAGATTGCCCTCAGCCTCGCCACAGCTCCCACCCCATGCAAGTTCGGACACCCATTCGCCGATACGCCCGCACCACGGCAATCACGCGGCCGCCCGCGTCGCGGCGTTCATTCGATTGCGCCAGGCCAGCCACGCTGCACCATCCTCGACCGGCCACGTCGGTCCGCCGAACCCGAGTGTGAACTGGGTGAAGCCCATCTCGAGGTAGGCATCCACGTCCTCGGCCAGGAATCGGTCGGCATCATTCGGCTGCAGACCGACGCTCCATTCGATGTCGCCAGGATCCCGGCCGATCTCGTCGCAGTACCGCCGAAGCGCCGCGACCGGCGCCTCGAGCTCCTCCGGCCGATCGGGAAAGAAGGCGTGCCACGCATCGGCATACCGCGCGACGATCGGCAGGGTCAGGGTCAGACCGGTGCCGGCGATCAGGATCGGCATGCGCCGCAGCGGCGGGGGATTGAGCGTCACCAGCCGATTGACCATCAGCGGCACGCTGTCACCAAGAGCTCGAATGCGGGTCGCCCGTGTGCCGAACTCGTAGCCGTAGCGCTCGTAGTCGCGCTCGAACCAGCCGGCGCCGAGGCCCAGGATCACGCGTCCGCCGCTGATGTGATCCACAGTGCGCGCGATATCGGCGTGCAGGTTCGGATTGCGATACGAGTTGCAGGCCACGAGCGGGCCCAGCTCCACGCGGCTGGTGCACTCCGCCCATGCGGCGAGCAGTGACCAGCACTCGAAATGCGCGCCATCGGGGTCGCCATTGAGCGGCGAGAAGTGGTCCCACGTGTAGAGGATGTCGTAGCCGAGCTCATCGGCACGGATGGCGGCGGAGCGCAACTCGGGCCACGCGCCGTGCTGCGGGTGAAGCTGGGCGGCGATGCGGATCGGTCTGGTGGAAGTCATCATTGACGCATCCTGTACCTTCCCCTAAAGGGAAGGTCAAGCCATGTTTCAGATAGGCTCGTTCGCGCGTCTCGGGGGGATCAGCGCCAAGCAGTTGCGCGCCTACGATGCGCTCGGCCTGTTTCGCCCGGTGTGGGTCGATCCGACCAGTGCCTATCGCTATTACTCACCGGCGCAGTTGCCAGAGCTTCGGCGCATCCTGGCTCTGCGGCAGTTGGGCATGCCGCTCGACGAGATCGGTCGGCTTGCGTCCGGCGGGGACCTCCGCTCCGCGCTTGACCGCCGTCGCGCAGAGCTCGAACGTGACCGCCGCCTGGCTGACGAACGGCTTCGGGCGCTCGACATCTCGTTGGAATCGGAGACCGATGTCGTCGTACGGTCCATCGGCGTCGAGCCGGTCGCCGTCCTTTCCCTGACCGACGACGTGTCCGATGCCTTCTTCGAGCTCGAAACCTACGTGCGTGATCTTGGCCGCCGGGCGCATCGGCCTCCTGGCGCCATCCCGAGCCAACGGGAGATCTTCGTGCCGGTCAGGGGACCGATTCCCGAAACCGAGCGGATTCACTACCGACGGCTGCCGGCCGGCCGGGTCGCATCGGTCATTCATCGGGGTCCGTATGCCGGGGTGGCGGAGGCTCGGCGCGCGCTCGAGGCCTGGGTCGCGACCGCCCGGCTTGCCCCCTGTGGACCGATGCGGACCCTCTACCTCCAGTTCGGCGCCGAACCCGACCTCCGATTGCCACCCGGCTACGTGGTGCGTGACGCCGCCGACTTCGTGACCGAGCTCCAGCAGCCGGTAACCTGACTCCGTGGCCCGCCCTGCGCCGTTTCCACCCCACGGGCGTAACGGCGACACATTATCCGTTCTTGCGCCCCACGGCAGCGCCAGCCAACCCCACGGCCCGCAGCCTCGCCACAGCTCCCACCCCACGCAATTTCGCCAAATCATTCGCCGGTACGCCCGCCCCACGACAATCACCCTCAGCTGATCAGGTCGGCCACCTTATCGAGAATCCGGGAGACCGCCGAGGTCTCGGTGCGGGGCTCGATCGTGCCGATCCGCAAAAGGTCGCGTTCGACCTGGAGCCGCTGCCGATACAGGACCTCCCACTCCTCGTACGGCACGGTCAGCTGCTTGAGCCGTTCGTCAATCCCGGCGAGGGTGGCGAGCGCCTCCTCTCGACCGGTCGGATCGGCCGGGTCGTGCAGCTCGCGAAGGGCATCCTCGATCTTCTGGGCCTCCTCGCTGGCGGTGAGATAGGCCTGGGTGCGGGTGAGCCGATCCGC
>JACCWY010000386.1 GCA_013697395.1 Chloroflexota bacterium
CCTCGAGCAGCTCGCGGAAGATCTCGAGCGCATCCGCCCACCAGACCGTCTCGGCGTCGTGCTCGGCCCAACCCGGGCGTGGCAGCGACAGGGCATGCGGCCGCTCGGCTACCGCCACGAGCTGGCCGTCCACGGTTGCCAGGACGCCCTTCGAGCTCGAGGTGCCGATGTCGAGTCCAAGCAGCAGATCGCTCAACTCAACTCCTTGGATCGTGCGCGACGGCGAGCGGCATGACGGGCACCGGACCGAATGCCAGGCGCCATGATAGGCGCGGGAGGCCCCGGATGGTTTGACAGACGATGCTATGTTACCAACAACTGTTACCGGTAACAGGTCCCGCGACCGAGACCCGCAAGGCATAACGGCTTGGAGAGTCGGATGCCGGGAGGGCAGGCATCCGATGGGCGACGTGATCGTCGGGATGGCCGGCATCACCAAGCAGTTCCCGGGCGTTCGTGCCCTCGACGACTGTCACTTCGAGCTGCGGCATGGCGAAGTCCACGCCCTCGTCGGCGAGAACGGCGCCGGGAAGTCGACGCTGATGAAGGTCCTCGCCGGGATCTACCGGCCCGACGCGGGCCACATCCTCTTCAAGGGTCAGCCAGTCGAGATCGACTCACCGCGGGCGGCGCAGCACCTCGGGATCAGCATCGTCCACCAGGAGCTGAACCTGATGCCGCACTTGACGGCGGCGCAGAACATCTTCATCGGCCGGGAGTCGCGGGCCGCCGTCCCCTTCGTCCTCGATGACGGTGCCCTGAACACCAGGGCCAGGAACGTGTTCGAAACGCTTCACCTCCGCCTCGATCCGCGAGTCAAGGTGGGCAACCTCACCGTGGCCCAGCAGCAGATGGTCGAGATCGCGAAGGCGCTCTCGTTCAATGCCGAAGTCCTGATCATGGACGAGCCGACCGCGACGCTTACCGACGCGGAGATAGAGGAGCTGTTCCGCGTCGTCCGCCAGCTTCGCGAAGGCGGTGTCGGCGTCATCCATATCTCGCACCGCCTCGAGGAGCTCAGGCAGATCTCGGACCGCGTGACGGTGATGCGAGACGGTCGCTACATCGACACCGTCCAGACCAACGAGGCACCGATCGAGGGAATCATCAGCATGATGGTCGGTCGGACGATCTTCGAGGCGGCGCCCGAGATCCCGGAGCATCCCGATCCGACCGTTGCCCTGGAAGTTCGCGGACTGAACCGAGGACGGATGGTGCGCGACGTCAGCTTCAAGGTTCGGCGCGGCGAGATCGTCGGCTTCGCCGGCCTGGTCGGTGCCGGACGGACGGAGGTCGCCCGTGCGATCTTCGGCGCAGACCGCCCTGAATCCGGCGAGGTCTACGTGCACGGCCGCCGGGTACATATCGGAAGCCCGAAGGACGCCGTGCGGAACGGCATCGGCTACCTGTCGGAGGACCGCAAGCGCTACGGGCTTGCGCTCTCGATGGACGTCGAGACGAACATCGTCCTCGCCGCGTTTCGCCGATTCCTCAACGCGCTCGGAGTGGTGAATACCGCGCGAACGCGGGCCACGGCCGCCGCCCACATCAAGAAGCTCGACATCAAGACGCCGTCGCTCCGCCAGCGGGTGCGCAACCTCTCGGGAGGGACCCAGCAGAAGGTCGTCGTGGCCAAGTGGCTGACGGCAGCCACCGAGATCCTCTTCTTCGATGAGCCGACGCGAGGCATCGACGTCGGCGCTAAGAGCGAGATCTATCGCCTCCTCAACGACCTTGCGGCCGAGGGTAAGGCGATCGTGATGATCTCATCTGAGCTGCCGGAGATCCTGCGATTGAGCCATAGGGTGATCGTCATGTGTGAAGGGCGCATCAGCGGTGAGCTCTCGGCTGCCGAGATGACGCAGGAGAAGATCATGACTTACGCCACCCAGCGCATGGCCGCCGTGGCGTAGCGGACGCGCGATGAACCTCCGACGCAGAGGCCGCCGATCGATGCAGATCCCAGTCCCCCAGCTTGGCAGTATACGCTCCCTGGTTCGCGTCGGCGCCATCCAACGTCTCCTGGCGTTCGGCGCACTGATCGTCATCTTCATCTTCTTCTCCCTCGCGTCGCCGCAGTTCTTGCGGTTCGGCAACATCAACGGGATCCTCATCGCCACGGCCGTCGTCGGCGTGCTTGCGCTGGGTGAGACGTTCATCATCATCACCGCCGGCATCGACCTGTCGGTCGGCACGGTGATGACGCTGGCCGCCGTGATGACCGGTGCGGCCGTCACCAATATGGGCCTGCCTATCCCGGTTGGCATCGCGGCCGGCATCGCGACCGGTGGCCTGGCGGGCCTCGCCAACGGCGTCCTCGTCGCGCGCTTCAAGATACCGCCCTTCATCGCCACCCTTGGCACGCTCAACGTCGCACGAGGGCTCGCCCTCGTCATCTCGGGCCTGGCGCCCATCTACTTCACCAGCACGCCTGAGTTCAACCGGGCGATCATGGGCTCCATCCTGGGGGGGATCATCCCCGGCGCAAGCATCCCGAACATCGTCCTGGTCATGTTCGCTGCGGCGATCGTCGCCGCCTTCGTGCTCTCCAAGACCATCCTCGGCCGCTACACGTACGCTATCGGGAGCAACGAGGAGGCGGCCCGCCTTTCCGGGGTCAACGTCGACGCATGGAAGGCGGCGGTCTACGCGCTTGGCGGGTTGTTTGCGGGCCTGGGAGGCGTCCTGATCGCCGCCCGCGTGAACTCGGCGCAGCCGGCGTTGGGCTTCGGATACGAGCTCGAGGCGATCTCGGCGGTCGTCATCGGCGGCACCTCGCTGTCCGGCGGCGCGGGCTCGATCCTGGGCACCGTCATCGGCGCCTTCATCATTAGCACCCTCACCAATGGACTGCGGATCATGTCCGTGCCTCAGGAGTGGCAGATCGTGGTCATCGGTGTGGTCGTCATCCTCGCGGTCTACCTCGACATCGTCCGCCGCCGTCAGCAGCTATAGGAGGATGCACTCAACCGCTTCGCAGGTCCGGTCATTCATGTGGGACCTGGGGACGTCAACCGACTGGGGTCATAGGCAAGAAGGAGTCAGGGGACATGAAATCGAATCGGTTGCTCACCATTCTGGCCGCGGGGGCACTGACGCTCGCCGCCTGTAGCTCCAACACCGGGGCAAGCGGCGGCGCCGCCGCCAGCGCCGGTGCGAAGCCGTATATCCCGGTCATCTCCAAGGGCTTTCAGCACCAGTTCTGGCAGGCGGTCAAGCAAGGTGCTGAGTCAAAGGCGGCTGAGCTCAACGTCGACATCACGTTCGAGGGGCCGGCGACCGAGTCGGAAGTCGACAAGCAGATGGATATGCTGCAGGCCGCCCTCGACAAGGATCCGGACGCGATCTGCTTCGCGGCGCTCGACAGCCAGGCCGCGATCCCGCTGCTGGAGCAAGCCCAGCAGGCGGGCATCCCGATCATCGGCTTTGACTCCGGCGTCGACAGCGACATCCCGGTCGCCACGGCCGCCACCGACAACATCGCCGCCGCCGCACTAGCCGCCGACAAGATGGCTGAGGCGATCGGCTCCACAGGCAAGGTCGGCGTCATCGTCCACGACCAGACGAGCAGGACCGGAATCGATCGCCGCGACGGCTTCGTCAACCAGATGACGGAGAAGTACCCGGACGTCGAGATCATCGGACCGCAGTACGGCGGCGGCGACCAACTGAAGTCGACCGACCTGGCCAAGGCCATGATCGAGGCGAACCCGGACATCAAGGGCTTCTTCGGAGCGAACGAGGGCTCGGCGATCGGTGTCGTGAACGCCGTCAACGAGCTGGACATGGCTGGCGACATCGTCGTCATCGGCTACGACTCCGGCCAGGCGCAGATCGACGCGATCAACAGCGGGCTCATGCTGGGTGCGATCACCCAGAACCCGATCGGGATTGGCGAGCAGTGCGTGGACGCCGCGGTGAAGGCCATCAACGGCGAACCGGTGGAGGAAAACATCGACACCGGGTTCTTCTGGTACGACAAGACGAACATCGACGACCCGGAGATCCAGGCGGTTCTCTACGAGTGACGGTCGAGGAGCACCCGCTCCTCGGCTGAGCATCGAGGGGGCTGTCTCGGACTGGCCGGCGGCCCCGTCATGCTCCGAATCATCTAGCAGCGACAGGCACGGCGAATGAGCACGATCAAGGACGTTGCGCGACTGGCGGGCGTCTCCCCCATGACGGTCTCGCGCGTGATCAACGGCTCCGGCTACGCCAGCCAGGAAGCGCGCTCCCGCGTGGAGCGCGCCGTTGCCGAGATTGGCTTCGTCCCGAATGCTCTGGCGCGCCAGCTGCGCTCGAAGCGGACGAGGACCCTCGCACTCGTCATCTCCGATATCACCAACCCATTCTTCACGACGATCGCCCGCGGGGTGGAGGACATCGCCGCAGCCAACGACTTCGCCGTGATGTTCTGCAACACCGATGAGTCGGACGCCGAGGAGATGGCCTACCTCCAGATGCTCATCGAGCGTCATATCGATGGGGTGCTGCTCGTGCCGGCCAGCGATTCTGGGAAGTCGCTCCGGCTCCTGCGGGCGCATCGTGTCCCGGTCGTGGTCCTCGACCGGCGGGTCTCCTCGCCGCGAGTCGACCAGGTCCGCTCCGACTCGGAGGCCGGGGCATACCAACTGGTCCGCCACCTGATCGAGCTGGGACATCGGCGCATCGCGATGCTGACCGGCCATCGGACCATCTCCACCTCCGTGGACCGTGCCGCCGGCCATCGGCGGGCGCTCGCCGAAGTCGGCATCGAGCACGACGACCGGCTCGTCCTGTACGAAGG
>JACCWY010000398.1 GCA_013697395.1 Chloroflexota bacterium
GGGGTCGAGCCGGACATCGCGCTCATCAAGTACAAGCGCCTCGTGGGCGGCGGCTACCTGAAGATCGTGAACCAGGGCGTCACCGCGGCGCTCAAGAAGCTCGGCTATGACGCCAAGCAGGCGGAGGAGATCGTCGCCTGGATCGACGAGCACGAGACGATCGAGGGTGCCCCGCACCTCAAGGACGAGCATCTCGACGTGTTCGACTGCGCCTTCAAGCCGGCCAACGGCACGCGCTCCATCCACTACAACGGCCACCTCAAGATGATGGCCGCGGTGCAGCCCTTCATCTCCGGCGCCATCAGCAAGACGGTGAACATGCCGGAGGCCTCCACGCCGGAGGAGATCTCAGATGTTTACATCGACGGCTGGAAACTCGGCCTGAAGGCGATCGCCGTCTACCGCGACAACTCCAAGCGATCACAGCCGCTGAACGCCAAGAAGGAAGGCGGAACCGATACAAAGGCATCGGCGACGCCGGAAGTCCAGACGGTCTACAAGCCGATGCGCCGGCGCCTGGCCGATGAGCGCGCCAGCATCACCCACAAGTTCAACGTGGGCGGCCACGAGGGCTACCTGACGATCGGCCTCTACGAGGACGGCACGCCGGGTGAGATCTTCCTGCGCATGGCCAAGGAGGGCTCGACGATCTCGGGGCTGATGGACAGCTTCGCCACCGCCATCAGCCTGGCGCTCCAGTACGGCGTGCCGCTGAAGGACCTGGTCAACAAGTTCAGCCACCTGCGCTTCGAGCCGGCCGGGTTCACCGGCAACCGGGACATCCCCATGGCGAAGTCGCTGGTGGACTACATCTTCCGGTACATGGCGACGAAGTTCATGTCGCAGGACGAGAAGGATGCGGTTGGGATCATCAATCGTCAGCTGACACTGCCTGAGGCGAATGCGGTGAGTGGGGAAGCCTCCGAGGGTGCCCCGGCCACGGCCGGCTCCGCTACGGCCGCGTCCGCGACTCCCTCGGCGGCTCAACCAATGACAGACTCGACTCCGGCACGGTCCGCTGAGGGTGAGGATGCGAAGACCGAGGCCTCTCAGCAGCAGGCATCAGCTTCCGGCCACGTGTCGGAAGGTGAAGCCACGAGCCCCGCCCAAGGTGGGCCTGGTGGTGCTGACCTGGAGGAAGAGGCGGCGCCGAACGGGCTGTTGGATGGGCTGAAGATCGTGGCGCAGAACGGGGCGGCGAAGGATCGGGAGGAGCGGCTGGCCGTCGGTCAGGCGCCGGTCGTGTTCGACACCGCCGATTCGCCGGCCTGCACGGACTGTGGCTCGATCATGGTCCGCAACGGCTCCTGCTACAAGTGCATCAACTGCGGGGCTACGAGCGGCTGCAGTTGACTGCCTCGCAACACCAAGAGGTGGACGGCTGTTCGCCTTCTGTTACACTGCGTGAACCACCCCGACAGCTTCGGCTGTCGGCCGCGAGGCCGCCGAAAGGCGGCCTTTGCTATTTCGGCACATGAATCGGCCGCCCCGAACGCATGTCTACGTCGATGGATTCAACCTCTACTACCGTGCTCTGCGCGGCACGCCCTATCGTTGGCTCGACCTCTCAGCCGTCTGTAAGGTGCTGTTGCCGAATAACGACATTAGGTCTATCGGTTACTTCACCGCCAGGGTGTCCAATCGCCCCGGCGATCCAGGGCAAGCGACACGTCAGCAGATGTATCTCCGCGCGTTGGCGACCGATCCGTTGATCCACGTGGAGTTCGGGCAATTCCTCACGAACAAGATCCGCGCACATCTTGTCAATCCACCACTGCGGGGACCGAAGACCGTCGAAGTATGGAGGACGAGCGAGAAGGGATCGGACGTCAACCTTGCCACCAGGCTGCTGATCGATGCGTATCGCAAGCGGTGCGAAGTCGCCGTACTCGTGTCGAACGATTCAGATTTGGCCGGTCCCCTGCGGACGGTCCGGGATGAACTTGGCCTGCGGGTCGGCGTTCTTGATCCGTCGCCGCGCGCCAATAAGACCCTGCACGCCGCGTCGACCTTCTACAAGCACATCCGGACCGGTGCCCTAGCGTCCAACCAATTCGCCACCACATTGCGAGATTCCCGCGGACAGTTCTCGAAGCCATCTCGCTGGTAATTGCAAGCGGTATCCGGCACCTCGGAGTACACGTAGCAGCCTTTGAGGCCGCGGGTGAGGAGGACGCGGTAGGTGCGTTTGACGAGGTCGGTGAAGCGGTCGCCGGAGCGCTTGACGATGGAGTCATGGCTGGCACCGGAGGCGCCGATCCAGGTCTCTGAGGCGGGATCCCAGCGCAGGTCGCGGCCGAAGATGACGCCGACGTAGTCGAACTCGAAGCCCTGGGCGGTGTACACGCAGCCGACCTGGTTGATGCCGTTCCGGTCGGATGCCCAGAAGCTCGAGGGCGGTACGCCGGGGGCCAGGCGGCCGGCATCGGGCTTTGCGTTCCAGGGCGTCTGCCAGGCGCCGACCTTGACGTCGTTGACGAGGGTGCCATCGGGTTCGAGGTCGCTCCAGGGCGAGCAGGAGCCGGCGGTGATGCGAGCGCTGTGGTCTTCATCGGCCTTCGATCGGATCATGGCGTCGGACTGACGTGCATCGCCTCCGCTTGGGCTAGGATGAGGCCATTCCGTCCGTGGGGATCGACGGGAATGGCTCACCGCAGTTGACGCAATAGTCACCGACAGAGATGCGGCGCCCACCACAGATGGGGCAGTACCTGACTTCAATCGCGTCGGAGCGGGTGCGCAGGATGTCGGTTGAGTCGCCGCGTGCGGATACCGCTCGGCCCGCTCGCGGCGCAGGGCGGCGGGGGGAGTCATCCCGAGTGCTGACAGGCTGGGCGGGCGCGGCCGGAAAGCCGTCAGCCTCTGACACGGTGTCTTCAAATCCCTGACGGACTGTATTGTCCGACCGCATCGGGCTGCGAATGGGCCCGTCCCTAGAATCGGAGTCCACTTCTTTAGTCTCTTGGTAGTGACCAGCACATACCGCAGTCCCATCCGTGAGAGATCGCGACGCTGACTTGCTACACGCATCGACGGCGCATACCGTCCTGGGGTTCGGCGCTGGCCGCATGGCGTCGCTTGACCACGCCATGCCTGCATTTGGATCGACCGATCGTTCACCGACGTCATCGCCAACCCCGTCCGGCGGTGAATGCGCCACTGAGGCGTTTACCTGCCCACCTACATCCCACGGCCCAGCTGCAGCGACCCCCACGGTCATGGCACGCTCATCGGAGCGAGCCTGGATCTCACGAACGAGAAGGATCGCCAGGACGGCGGCGGCAACGGTTGTCACGTCCACCACCAGGTTTGCCGCGATCCACCCTCCGAGCTGGTCCAGCGTTGCGGGCTCGGGCAGTCTGAGCAGTACGGTTCCGGCAATCGCACTTGCAACCCATGCGATCCACCACAAAAGAACCAGGCCATCACCGCCGCCTCTCTTTGCCGTCGCCATCCGGTCGCTCAGATCCTTTATGACTTGATATGGCTTGAAGAGGTTGGCGAAAGGAACAAACCACCATCCGATCGACCAGCGAGGTGTAATAGCCGGAACGCCTCCGCCGAGCTTGGGGACATTGTCGACGGACCTGCTCAACCATGCCAAGAATGCGACCGCAGTAGCCAGAAACGAGATGAGGTAGCCGCCCGCCAACGCCTGGCTGGTGGCGTCGAAGTCAGCGGCCTCTGCCGAGGTAAGTAGTCCTGTCTCCGCCTTGCTGATGAGGTCGAATCCCGCCAACATGGAAAGCCGTCAGTAGCGAGACGAAACCGGCGAGACCGAGCAGCACGATCGCAACTGTCGCGCGACTTCGAGCACTCTGGTAGGTCGCCGAGAAGGCAGGATGTTGCACGGGTGTGCCTCGCGATCCACCAACGGCCGCGCCTTCTGCTACGGGACCATCATCTAACACGGTATCCATCTGGTTTGAACGACGAGTGCCGCACGTCTTACAGCGAAAGATTGCCGAGCCGTTCTCGGTGGAGCAGTGCGAGCAGCGCCATCGGTCTTTCATCCGAACAGCTCCTCTTGCTCCGCGGCCCTCTTGGATGGGATGCGCTCGGCCTGCTGGTACGTTGGGAGGATCAACAGTGGCAGCATCGGCTTCTTGCCTTCCTCGAGCAGGTCGCGGATGGTGAGGATCTGGATCCGCGGGTAGTCGCGCCCGTCGATCGGTGAGGCGTAGACTCCAGCGGTGGTCGCCTCGAGCTCCATCTCGCGCGACGCCTCCTCGAGGGTGATGAACACGCCGATCTCCGCCTTCTCGCGCTCGATGGTGCCCTTGAGGTCGCGGACCATGCTGCTGTTCACATGGCCGCTCTTGACGCTGACGAGCGCCTGGCCCATCTCGCCTTTAGGACCGATGGTGAAGGTGACTCGGCCGTCGATGCCGCGATCGGAGCCTTTCTTCTCGGTGCCGCCCAGCGGCCGGGCGTCGATGAGGTTGAGCGCCCACCACTGGAACTGGTATCGGCCGTCATCGCCCTGGGCCAGCTGCCGAGCACCCTCGACCTCGGTCGGTTGACCAATGACCGGGACCTCGATCCCGAAGCTATCCTTGAGACGCGCCTTCATGACAGCAATCGAGAGGTATGTGATGTCGATCCCGATCCATTTGCGATCCAGCTTCTGAGCAGCAGCCACTGCGGTGCCGCACCCCGCAGAACGGGTCGATCACCACGTCGCCTGGCCTCGATGACGCTTCCAAGATGCGCTCGAGTAATGAGATCGGCTTTTGGGTCGGATATCCCAGGCGCTCCTTCGCGGGTGCGGCGATCACGCCGACGTCGTCCCACCAGTCCTGGACTGGCTGGCCCTTGCTCTCATCGAGATAGCGAACGTACGCATTGATCATCGCCCGACCATCCGGGTACTTCCTGATCCTGCCCTCGGCGTATAGCTTCTCCATATTTTCCTTGGTGTACCGCCACGCCTGGGTTATCCCACCCCATTCGTAGACTGGACCGGCACCGCGTGGAGCAGAGATGTTGTCGAGCCTGTACCGGCGCCCGGTCTCGTCCACACGGCTATAGACCTTTTCCACGTACGCGGGGTCGAGCGGCGTCCGAAGGACATTGAATTGGAAGTCATCGGTCTTGGAATAGAACAGGATCACGTCGTGAATTCGGCCGAAGCGTTTCGTGTCGTTGTGCGACGACGTGCGCTTCCAGACGATCTCGTTCTGGAACATCTCCGGGCCGAAGATGGCATCAAGCACGACCTTCAAGTACGCCGCAGCGGTAGGGTCGCAGTGGAGGTAGAGCGAGCCGGTCGGCTTCAAGACACGACGCAACTCCACAAGACGCTGGGTCATCATCACGAGATACGCGAGGACGTCGTTGTCGCCGAGTAGTCGTCGCATGGCTTCGAGCGCGTCCTGCACCTTGAGGGGGGCGCCGCCGTTGATCATCTCCGCCGTAGGCGGCCTCGGTGTCCTGGCTCCAGGTCCACGTGTCATCGAACGCTTCGATCTGCGCT
>JACCWY010000102.1 GCA_013697395.1 Chloroflexota bacterium
GCACTGCCGAGGTAGAGCCACACCGGCACCGGCAGCTGGTACGTCCCACCGATGGCGTGCGCTGCCGCGGGCCAGGGCGCAAGGACCGATACGAGCGCGGCAGCGGCCGCCGCGGCCGGCGCCCTACGGCTCATGGACGGTCAGGTTCCCGACGGTCACCTCCCGGGGGGTCCTCGTCGGAATGCAGCTCGATCAAGAACTGGCCGGACTGCTCGGCGATGAAGGCGAGCTCGAGCACCTCGCCCACCGAGACGCGCGTGGCCGGCACCTCTTCGTCGTAGCCGTGGATGTGGACGACGCCGTCGACCTCGGAGGCGACGCGGAGGGTCACGTCGGCCCCGCGGCAGACGGCGGGGACCGACGGCGAAAGCGTCTCGGCCGCCAGGGTCAGCTCGACCTCGGCGGGCAGCGTCTTACACGCCGGGCGGCCTCCAATGCAGCCGGCGAGAAGCAGCGCGCAGCCAAGCACCGTCGATGCGGGCCAGCTCGAGACGCTGCGGGTGATGGATCGATGCACGTTGACCTCCGCGGGCAACCCGAACGACGCGTGTCGGCGCCGGGGTACGCTGAGTATATGTCGGCGGCAGTTCTTGACCCACGGCAAAGCTAAGTGATACCGTATCTCATATGATCCGATCGACGTACCTGGGCGGGCTCGCCGTCGTGCTCGTGCTCGTGGCGTGCGCTGCAGCCCCCGCGGCCTCGGACGGCGAGGCGACCATCTCCGTGGTGGCGACCACGACCCAGGTGGGATCGATCGTCGCGGAGATCGGCGCCGAGGACGTCGCGCTGACCGTTCTGCTCGAGCCGGGGATCGAGGCCCACGACTTCGAGCTCACTCCGGCCGCCGGGGCCGCGATCGAGAACGCTGACCTCATCCTCAAGAGCGGCGCGGGACTCGAGCTGTGGCTCGACGAGGCGGTCGAGACGATCGGCGGGGCCGAGCGGATCCGCGACCTGAGCACGGGTGTCGAACAGCGGGACGACGATCCGCACTACTGGCTGACCGGGCAGAACGCGGTGACGATGGTCCAGAACGCCAGGGACGGCCTCGCGTCCGCGGCGCCGGATGCTGCCACGGCGATCACCGAACGCGCGGAGACGCTCATCAGCCGCCTGGAGGCCGCCGACGCCGAGGTCCGCGCGCTCATGGCCGAGATCCCGGCGGACCGGCGCACGATCGTCACCGATCACGACGCACTCGGCTACTTCATCGAGGCCTACGGGCTCCGCTTCGGGGGATCGGTCTTTCCGAGCCTCGACGTGACGGCCGAGCCGAGCGCCCAGGAGATCGAGGAGCTCGTCGCCGCCATGCGGGCGGACGGCGTCCGCGCGATCTTCACGGAGTCAGCGGTGGACCCGCGCCTCGCTCGCGCCGTCGCCGAAGAGACCGAGGCCGAGGTCGTCGACGAACCGCTCTACACCGACTCGCTGGGACCGGCCGGCTCGGGCGCGGACACGCTCGACGGAATGCTGCTGCACAACGCGACCGTCATCCACGACGCGCTGGTGGTGGACTGACCTTCAGTCGTCACTCCGGCCCGATTTCGTCTCGCCCTTCTCGCTGCGCTCCTTGTTGACGGTCCGCCGCGCGCTCCTCGGCCTCGTCGGTCTTGACGCCGCGCTCCTTGTACGACTCCCTGATGTGCTCGTACTGGCGGTCGCGCTTGTCGCTCCATTCCTTCGGCATCGCTCCGAGCTCCCAGCATCCGTGTGCTCCCGCCTCAGCATCGCGCGTGCCGGGGCTGGCGCGACCCTTGCAGAGCATCCACGCGGTCAACCAACCACCTCACCATTGCTGGAGGAACCGATCGCCATGGCTTCCGTGGTCGAGAGCATCGACGTCAAGGTGCCTGTCAGCACCGCCTATAACCAGTGGACGCAGTTCGAGGAGTTTCCTCGCTTCATGGAGGGCGTGAAGTCGGTGACCCAGACGGACGACACCCATCTCCACTGGGTCGCCGATGTCGGTGGCATGGACAAGGAGTGGGACGCCGAGATCACCGAGCAGCATCCCGACGAGCGAGTCGCGTGGAATGCCACGTCCGGCGCCGAGAACGCCGGTGTCGTGACGTTCCACCGGATCGATGACGAGACGACGCGCGTGACCCTCCAGCTCGACGCCGACCCGGAGGGCCTCGTCGAGAACCTCGGTACAGCGCTCGGCTTCCTCGACCGCCGCGTCAAGGGAGACCTGGAGCGATTCAAGGAGTACATTGAGAGCCGAGGCACCGAGAGCGGTGCGTGGCGCGGCGACGTGGAGGCTCCCATCCAGCGGTGAGCAGGGCGAACCAATCCGGCGGGGGCATGACCGGCGCCACCGGCGACCTCACCCCGGACGACGACCACGAGGCGTTCGTGCCCGCCGAGCGGCGGGAGATCAGCGATCCCGAGCACCAGGCCGACGTGACGACGGCACACGGACGCGGCGCCCCCGCCCAGCATGGCTACATCGGATCGCCCGGCGAGACC
>JACCWY010000426.1 GCA_013697395.1 Chloroflexota bacterium
CCCCCCCCCCCCCCCCCCCCCCCCCCCCCCCCCCCCCCCCCCCCCCCCCCCCCCCCCCCCCCCCCCCCCCCCCCCCCCCCCCCCCCCCCCCACCCGTGGTGCGGGTCAAGGCGCGGAGGAGCCCGAGCTCTGTCGCGATCCGCCCGCTAGTGCGGGTCAAATCGGGGAGGAGCTCGGTGGGCGCAGGCGCTCCGTGGCGCGTTGACCCGCCCCACGAGTCAAGAAATCTGGTGGTAATGCCCCAATAAGCCACGGATCCGACAATTCACGCCATGCCAGCACGGGAACGAGCCATCGATGCGGGAACGCGGCGCGGCCGCGAGGTGAATGTGCTCATCGGCATTGAGGTACGCGGCGCTCGCCGAATGGCGGGAGTCAGCCAGGACACGCTCGGTGCTGCGGTTGGGATTTCGGGCTCCGAGGTGGGGCGAATTGAGCGCGGCGAGGCGCCATGGCTTACAACCGTGCAGGCCGCGAAGCTCATCAGCGCCGTCGGGCTGGATCTGTGGGTACGCCCTTATCCCGCCGGTCCGCCAGTCCGCGATGCGGCGCACCTCCAGCTGCTCGCCAGGTTCGAGGCACGCCTGCCGGCATCGGTGCGAAGGATTCGGGAATGGCCGATTCCGAACAACCGCGATCGGCGAGCAATCGATCTGGTTCTCGCGGGGCTGCCACTCAGGACGGGAGTCGAGGCGGAGACGACGCTCGACGACATCCAGGCGCTCCAGCGCGACATCAACCTGAAGGTGCGCGATGCCGGACTCGAGCGAATGTTCCTGCTCGTACGGGATTCGAAGCGGAACCGCGACATCCTCCACGCGACCGGGGCGCTCCAACAGTCCTTCCCACTCAACACGCGAGCCGTGATGGCCGCGCTCAGTCGGGGTCAGGACCCTGGAGCCGACGGCATCGTCCTCATGTAGGCCGTGGTAAACCCGCCCCACGGGTCAACGCGCGAGGGAGCCGCGGCTCTGTCGCGATCCACCCGTCGTGCGGGTCACATCGCGGACGAGTGCGGCCCTTTCCAGCGCTCCGTCGCGCCTTGACCCGTACCGCGGGTCAAACGCCGCTGCTCGCATCGTGACGATCCAACAACCTGGACCGTCCCGGTGTCTGTATGGGTGAAGGCGATGGAGGGAAACCCGTTGGAGCTCGTCAGGCGCGCTCGAGCCGGCGACCGGGAGGCATTCGAGATGCTCGTGGAGCAACACGCGGCCGTGACGTATCGGCTTGCCGCTGCGATCGTCGGCGAAACCGATGCCCGCGACGTCGCCCAGGAGGCGTTCGTCGCCGCCTTGCAGCAGCTCCCCCGCCCTCGCGACGCCGACGCCTTCGCCCCATGGCTGCGGCGGATCTGCGTGAACCGATGCCGGAACTGGCTCCGAAGCCTCAACCGCCGCGGCCGGCCGACCTCCCTCGCGACCGATGAGGCGGCCCGCCTGCCGGATGGCCATCGAGACTTCCGGGGCGCGGTCGAAGCCCGGATGGTGCTGGCGCCGGCGTTCGAGGCGCTGTCGGCGGACCAGCGCGCGGTCCTCGCGCTCCACTACTCGATGGGCTATTCAATCGCCGAGACGGCCGATGCGCTCGACCTCCGCGTCGGCACCGCTAAGTCGCGCCTGAATGCCGGGCTCGCGGCCCTGCGCACGGCGATCGGCCCCGATGAAGCTGCGGGCGAGCCGGAGGTGGCGTCGTGACCGACGACCAGGTCCTCGACTACCTGCGCGGGCGGTCCCGCGTGACTCCGCCGCCGGACTTCGCCTATGCCGTGAGCCGGGCGGTCGCCGACGTGCCGCAGCGGCGCGGCGCATGGTTCGCGCCCTTCGTGCCTGCCGCTGCCGCAGTCGCGGCGGTGGCCGCGACTGCCGCCCTGGTGATCATCCTCAGCAAGGCCCCGAACGTCGGCCCCACGCCGACGACCTCGCCGTCGCCGTCCGCATCGGTTGCCGCGGCCGAGCCGAGTGCTTCTCCGGCCCCTGGCGATGGGCTCCTCGAGCCTGGGGACGTGGTCGAAATGCCCGCCTTCGACGATGTGGGCGAATGGGGCACGATCCGGCTCGAGCGCGGCGAAGAGATCGCCACTGATCCCGAGGTTTCCACCTACGCCGAAGGGTCCTTCCTCATCGAGGTCCACGTGACCTACACGGCGCGGCGTGAGACCAGCCAAACGTTCGGCTTCCTCGACTGGGGCCTGCGCGTCCCGGATGGAGTCAGCGGTACCGAGTTCCCGGGCCTTCTGCCGGCAAGCGCCAACCCGGACCGGCCGGCGAGTGACTTGCTCGAGAACGGGTCGTCGGCAGCCGCAGGCGACATCATCGAAGGCTGGGTCGCCCTCGAGGTTCCGGTGGTCGAGCGGACGCCGGCGGTCTACGTGACGTACCAGGGTGGCGAGCGACCGGGCGGCAGCTCCTCCCTCCCACGGTGGGAAGTCCTCGTCCGCGATCGGGAGCGGAACAATGCGCCGGCCGAGGGCCACGCTCTGCTCAGCTCCGGGGACGCGACACTCGTGCCGGCGGTCGCGCCAGATGGCGAGTTTGGCACTATCACCCTCGACCGGGGCGACGACGTCGGCGGGTTTCCGCTTGTCAGTGACCCGAGCAGCCAGACCCACTTCTTCATCGAGATCCTCGCGACGTACGAGCTGGACCGCTTCCCGGCGGGCATCGAGTGGGGCCAGTTCGATTGGCGCGTGGAGGGTGACGAAGGCCCCGTCGGCGCAGAGCTCCTCGACGCCTTTCCTCCGATACGAGGGCGTAATGGGCTCGGCCACTGGCCAGGGGCCACCGTTCCGGCGGATCGCTATGAGGGCTGGATCATCTTCGCGGTGCCACGGGAAGCCGCAAACGCCGACCTGGAGCTCGTGTACCAGCCTGCTGGCGTGGCCGATGCGACTCGCATCCCCGTTCGAAGCCCTGGCGAGCCGCCCGCGCCCGTGGCGGCGGAATGGCCTCGTCCAGACCCGGTCTATGTGGCGCAGGAGGGGCTCCCGTTCACGGTCCTCGAGAGTTCGGAAGCCGACGCGCTCATGGTCGACGCCGATACCTGCACCAATCCGGCGGGCGGCTACACGGTGAGCTATCCAGACTCCTGGTATACCAACACGGAGCTCGACAACATCCCAGCCTGCTCGTGGTTCAGCCCGACCTTCTACGAGCTCAACGCGTCCAGCGAGCGTCCGGAAGAGATCGCGATCCAGATCACCGTCTTCGACGGTGCCGTCGGGTTCATCTGGGCAGACCTGTACAGCGAGCAGCTCACCGTCGACGGCTTCGACGCGAGGCGGGCCGAGACGGGCATGACGAAGGATCCCGACATGCCCACCGACACCTACCAGTACGACTACCTCGTGCGGCTCGACGCCAATTCGGACGGCCGGAAACTATGGGCGTTCACAGGAACCGATTACGGCGGTGACTACGAGCTCAACAAGGCCATCCTCGACCGGATCATGGCCAGCCTCGAGTTCACCGACTGACGCCGGCGAGTGGGATGACCTGCCCCACGGGTCAAGGCGCGAAGAAACCGATGCTCTGTGGCGATCCACCCGCACCTACGGGTCAGATCGGGAAGGAGCTCAACCGATTCGGGCGCTCCTTCGCGCGTTGACCCGCACCACGGGTCGAGCGGGTCGGCCCGGCGAGCTCAGTAGTAGTCGGAGCAGCTCAGGAAGTAGCCGCAACCGTGGCAGATGAGCTTGCACTTGCGCTCCTCCATCTCGGAAACGCAGTTGAGGCAGGTGCATGAGCCGATCGGGATCGGGCTGCGGCGGTGGCTTGGGCTCACTGGGCTGAGGTTGAGGCGGCGTCTGCATCGGCTGCCACGATAGTCCGCGCGGCGCGCCACTTGCATCGGTCCACGTTCAGGAGGTGAACCGATGGATACCGATCGCACCCGCGACAGCATCGAGCAGCTCGAGAACCAGGAGCTCCCCAACCCGATCACCGACAGGGACGCGGAGCTCGGTGAGGCCGGCGACGCGCTGCGCCCGCAGGGCGAGGCTCCCGAGGAGGACAAGGACGACGCGGAGGGCCCGGCCGCCCACACGACCCAGATGCCGCGCTAGGCCATCGGCCGCCGCGCGGCACTGGCTACGATGGCGGGATGACCACAGCCGCTGAACCCGCAGCGCTCGCTCGCCTGGCCGCCGACTACTGGGACGCATGGCTGGAGCGACATCCCGTCTTCGCGACGGCCATGGGTGAGCGGCGCTTCGACGATCGGCTGGAGGACGACTCGGCCGAGGCGCGAGATGCGTGGCGCAGGCGTCTCGACGCCTTCGATCGACGCCTGCGGGACACCGCGTCAGAGGACGACGCGGTGACGCATGCCGCCCTGCAGGAGGCGCTGGGGACCGACCGCGCCTTCCTGGATGCGGACCTCGCGGCATTCAGCGTCGACCCGATGGACGGACCCCAGGTCGACCTGCTCCGCATCCCGACGTTCCAGGCAATGCGCTCACCCGCAGAGGCCGACGCGCTCCTGGAGCGCTGGCGCGCCATGCCGGCATACCTGGACCGCGCGGGAGTCCGATTGCATGAGAGTGCCGCGCAGGGGCGGATCGGCGTGGCCATGCTCTGCCGCAAGGTCGTCGAGCAGCTCGACGAGCTGCTGGCGAGACCCGATGCCGACTGGCCGCTCGCCGAGCCTGCGGCCGGAATGCCAGAGATCCGGGAAGCCCTCCTCGAGGTCATCGGGGAAGAGATCCGTCCGGCATTCGTGCGCTATCGGTCGACCCTGGTCGACGAGATCGCCCCCCGCGCACGACCGGACGAACGACCCGGGCTGTCGCATCTCCCCGCCGGGGCGGAGACGTACGGCAGGCTCGTCCGCGCGCACACGTCGGTCGAGACCTCTCCGGAGGAGCTGCACGCCATCGGCCTCGACGAGATTCGGAGGATCGACACCGAGTTCGCCGATCTCGGGTCGCGGCTGCTCAGCACCGACGGGCTGACCGCCACGCTGACGGCCCTGCGCGAGGATCCCGCCCTCCACTTCACCACGCGCGAGGAGGTTGCGGCGGTGGCGAGGGCGTCGCTCGAGCGCGCCAACGGCGCCATCCGCGAGTGGTTCGGCCGGCTGCCGGAGGCGCCGTGCGAGGTCGTCGTCATGGCGGCGCACGAGGAGAAGCACTCGACCATCGCCTACTACCGCGAGCCGGCCGGCGATGGCTCGCGGCCGGGCCGGTTCTACGTCAACACCTACGCCCCCGAGACCAGGCCCCGCTACGAGGCGGAGACGCTCGCCTTCCACGAGTCCGTCCCGGGGCACCACCTCCAGATCGCGATCGCGCAGGAGCTCGAGCACCTCCCCGACTTCCGCCGCTTCTGGGGCAGCACCGCATACGTCGAGGGCTGGGGCCTCTACACGGAGCGGCTGTCGGAGGAGATGGGCCTCCTCACGGGCGAGCTGGACCGCTTCGGACTGCTCTCGTTCGACGCCTGGCGCGCCTCGCAGCTGGTGGTCGACACCGGCATCCACGCGCTCGGCTGGTCGCGGCAGGCGGCGATCGACTACATGACCGCGCACACCGCCCTCGGCCTCAACAACATCGCCAACGAGGTGGACCGATACATCGCCTACCCTGGTCAGGCGTTGGCCTACAAGGTCGGCCAGCTGGAGCTGCTCCGCCTGCGCGCCGAGGCCCGGGAACGCCAGGGCGATCGCTTCGACATCCGCCGATTCCACGACGTCGTGCTGGGCGAGGGTGCGCTGCCGCTTCCCGTCCTGCGCCAGGTCGTCGAGCGGGCGCTGGGATAAGAGGGCCGGCAATGGTCGAGCGACGGGATCCATATCGGATCCTCCAGGTCCAGCCCGATGCTGACCCCGACGTCGTGCGGGCCGCCTACCGTGTGCTGGCGCGCAAGGTCCATCCCGATGCCTCCGCGCCCGTTGACGCGAGCGCCGAGCGACGCATGACCGACCTCAATTGGGCGTATGCCCTTGTGCGGGACCCGGTGAAGCGGCAGCTGTGGGAATCCGACCGCCGTCGCGCTGCTCCTTCCACCCCGGCCGAGGACGCCACGCATGGCGCCCCGCGCGGGCCGCTCGGCGCCGACGGTGCCGGGACGCGACTGGATTTCGGCCGCTACCAGGGCTGGACGCTGGGGGAAGTCGCCGGGCGCGACCCCGACTATCTCAACTGGTTGCGCCGCCACCAGTCAGGCGCCCGGTACCGTGACCAGATCGACATCCTGCTGCGGGCGCGCAAGCGGTAGGGACGCCTCGTGCCGTCGGACGCTCCGCGCACCCGCCCCACGGGTCAACGGCAGGCGGAGCCTGAGCTCCGTAGACATCCACCCGTGGGTACGGGTCATTTTGCGGCGGAGCTCGGCAGGCACGCACGCTCAGCCCTGCGGTGACCCGCCACACGGGTCACTCGCATACGCCTGCAATGCCCTGCCGAGGGGACCTACAGATCGGGAGCGGAAGCGCCTCCCAGCACGGCACACACGTCAACGATGTTTCGTGGCTTGCTGGCGGAGAGCCAGACGCCGGTATTCAGGTCGACCTCCAGGGCGAGGGGTCCCTTCGTGAACCACATGCCGGGACCGCCCGCATCGCCGGGGAACGCGTACAGCAGCCAGGGGCCGCTGCCCTGGATCGTGAGGATGTCCCCGTCAAATAGGAACTTTCCCGGGCCGGAGATGTTGTACGTCACCGACTGGTCGGTCTCCTCGTTGGTGCATCGCCACGAGGTGACCTGCGACGATCTGCCGAATGGTCCCATCCGCAGCCGGCGGGAAGGTGATCGAGTGGCCGGTGTCTACGACCCAGTCGATGCGAAGGTCGAAGTCACAGACGGCGCCGGCCGGGTAGAACTCCGGTGGCAGCGGCTCGTTCTTGGCGAAGTCAGGCTTGCCCCCGGCAAGCGTGGGCACGGCCATGAGCACGAGCAGAATGACGGCCAACAGGGGCGCGAGGGCACGTCGCAAGAGAGGGACCTCCCAATTTGCGACGGGCCGGTTTCGCCAGTGGCTCAGCGGGGTGACGGCGGCCAATGGCTTCCCCCGCGTCGACGCCTCCCGTCAGTCCTCGAATCATCGGCCCGCACATCTGGGACGGTCAACACCGGCGGTGACCTGGTGCACCACCCAAGGTCAGGCCGGCCGACCACGCATGTACTGCTCCCAGGCCAGATCCGGGGTGCCAGACTCGAGAAGTCATCGAACAGGCGCAATCGCGCCCCCTCTCACCGCCCTGGGGCCACGCGCAGCCCGCGGCGCCGCCACATGGAGCCATGTATTGATCATGCAACGACTTCGCACGCAGTGGCTCGCGCTGATCGGCGCGATCTTCATCCTGACCCTGTCGGTCTCAGCCGCCTTCGGCGCCCCACCGTCCGGCTCGACCGACGACGACCCGCGCGGTCAATCGATTGCCGCACTCGTCCATGCGCTCGTCCTCGGTGACGAATCTCCCGATGAGGAGCTCGAAGAGGAGCAGGACGAGGACGAAGAGCTCGACGACGAGGCCGACGAGGACCTCGAAGAGGACACCGAAGAGGACACCGAGGACCAGCTCGAAGAGGGCGATAACCACGGCGCCTGTGTCCGAGAGGTTGCCCAGGACAAGGACGCCGTCGGCGGCAGGAACGACAACCACGGCGAAGCCGTCAGCGAGGCCGCGCATGAGTGCGGCGGCGACGAGGCCGACGAGGAGGCCACCGAGGACGCGAACGTAGCCGGCGAAGACGAGGAAGCCACGTCCGATGACGAGGCTGATGCCGATGCGCTCGCCGCCAAGGCAGAGCGCCAGGCCGCCCGCGAAGCGGCCAGGGCCGAGCGCGAAGCCGCGAAGGCGGAACGCCGGGCAGAGCGCGATGCCGCCAGGGCGGAGCAGCAGGCTCAGCACGCCAATCGCGAGCAGGGCGGCGGCAACGGGAACGGGCAAGGCAAGGGCGGCGGCAAGCCCTGACCCGCGTTCGAGCAGGTCTCACAGAGCCCGGACGGATTTCGTCCGGGCTCTCGCTCGTCAGTACACGACCACGCGTCGTGCCCCGTCCCCCGCTCGCATGGCATCGAGGGCCATGGGTACGCCGTCGAGCGCGATGCGCTCGGTGATCAGCAGGTCGAGCGGCAGCCGGCCCTCGGCGTAGAGCGCCGCGATCCGCCGGAAGTCGACCTCCGGCGTCGCCGAGCCGCAATTCGAGCCGCGGATCTGCTTACCGTCTTCCACGAGCCGATAGACATCGAACGACGCACGCTGACCCTGCGGCGTCATGCCCACCAGCGTCACCGTTCCGCCCGGTCGGACAAGCTCGATCGCCTGCTCGACCGTCTCGGTCAGCCCGATGGCCTCGATGACGTGATCGGCTCCGTCCTCGGTCAGGTCGCCGATGGTGTCCACCTCCGAAGGTCGCAGCTCGCTCCTGTCGATGGCCGCGATCACGCCGGCGTCGGCGAAGCGCGCTGCCATGACCGCCGACAGGCCGACCCCACCCGCGCCGATGACCACCACGCTCTCCCCTGCCCGTACCCGCGCGGTGTTCACCACCGCACCGAAGCCGGTCGTGACGGCACAGCCGATGAGAGCCGCGAGCTCGGGCGGCGTTCCCGGATCGATCGGGATCGCGGCCTCGTGCGCCACCACCTGGCGCTCCCCGAAGGTGCCGATGCCCGAGTAGGCGCCGATCGGTGTTCCATCCACCCGGCGCAGCCGAACGTCGCCGGCCCGGAGCCGATGACCGCTGCCGCGCGGCTCGGTGCAGAGCCATGGCTCGATGCGACGGCACGCGGCGCAGTTGCCGCAGGGAGCCGTCCAGGCAAGAACGACGAGGTCACCTTCGCGGCTCGAATCCCTCGGCACGTCCGGCCCGACCGCCTCCACGATGGCGGCGCCCTCGTGACCGAGCACCACGTTCGCCGGCCGCTCCCAATCACCGTCCACGACGTGGAGGTCGGAGTGGCACACGCCCCGACGCGACCATCCGAACGAGCACCTCGCCGCGCTGCGGCTCGTCCAGCACCAGGCTCTCGATTTCCAGCGGCCGACCGGCGCCGTTGAACACGAGTCCGCGGGTGCTCACTGCCATGGACCGATGCTATCGCGCGGCAGGCCGAAGGGCGGGCCATACGGCCCGCCCTTCAGGATGAGACAGGGTTGGGTTACTTCTTGGGCATGAACAGGGCGCGTGGGTGATCGGTCCGATGCTGGATCCCTCGCGGATCCGGATCGTGTACTCCTTGTTCTGCATCATCGACCTGGTGCTCAGGTTGTAGATGTAGCCGCCGCCGCCGAGCCGCATCTGCGTGCCGTTGTCGGCGCCGCTGACGCTCTCAGCCACGAGGGTGTCCGGAGCCCCATCGTTATCAGTCTGGTCGCCCAGCACGATAGTGA
This sequence comes from Chloroflexota bacterium, assembly GCA_013697395.1. Classification (GTDB taxonomy): domain Bacteria; phylum Chloroflexota; class Limnocylindria; order QHBO01; family QHBO01; genus JACDBZ01. The sequence goes on from JACCWY010000426.1 coordinate 9,337, forward strand.
TGTGGAGCGTCGGGCTCGTGACGGTTGTGCCCGGGAAGCACATGCTCCGCAGCTCGACCTTGACCGGGACGACGTTGCCGTACTTGGCGATGTTGCGCATGTCGTCCCTGATCGGAGGCCGGAACGCCGCCTGATAGAAGTCGAGGTTGGTTCCGAGGTTCTCGGAGTAGCTGTCCGAGCCGGTGTCGTCATCGGTCACGAACATCTCGACCAGGATGCTGTAGCAGCCCGGATCGAAGTGCTGGACATCCACCACAGTCGCGCTGAAGGGCCGATCCGTATAGGTATTCGTCTGCGTTCCGCTGGTCGTGCCCGTCCACGTGTACTTGAACGCGGCGGTTTCGGTGTCGGGGACGCCGACATCGGTGAAGGTCAGCGTGGAGGTGACGTTGCCGGACACCTGGTTGAAGGTGGCGTCCGCAAACGTGATGGCAGGCGCCACGTTGGTGACGGTCACCATCAAGGATCCGGTGCCGGCGCCGGTGTCGTCGTCGGTGATCGTGATGCTCACGGTCGACGAGTCGGACGGCGTCCCGGTCGGGTTGTCGTCGGCGAAGCGGCAATTGAAGCTGCCGTCACCGGTGACCGCGCTGAAGACGATGGGTCCGACGAACACTCCAGTTCCGCAGTTTGGCGTGCCGGCCGTGAACGTATCGAGCGTTCCTGGATCGGTCGTGTTGAACGCGTAGTTGCGCACGGTCTGGCTCTCGTCGATGCTGATCGGGCCGGTGATCACGACGGTCGGCGGAACATTGCTGACGGTAACCGCAACTTCTGCGCTGTCGCTGAGCGGATCAGGGTCACCAGATGTGGTGCCGTCATCGGTGATGGTGATGACGACGTCGCGGACATCGCTTGCGGTGCTCGATGGCGCGTCGTCGAGATACTGATGGCTGCCACTGCACGAGCCTGGGGTAGAACCGCTCGGCTCCGTGACGACACCGGCCGTGATGGTGCCGTCATCCCAGTCGATAGAGCACGTGTGAGTCTGGCCACTGTCGACGTCTGTGAACGTAGCGCTCACGGTGGCGCTGTCGTTCTCATTGATTGACTGGTCAGCTCCTGCCGTGACGATCGGCGCATCGTTGACCTCGGTCACGGTGATCGAGACCAGGCCCTCGTCGCACTGCGAGGCGGGCTCACCAGCAGTGGTGCCGTCGTCGCAGACGATGTAGGTGAAGCTGTCGGGGCCGTTGTAGTCAGGATCCGGGGTGTAGGTCACCGTGCCATCGAGCTCGATGACGGCGGTGCCGTTGGCCGGGTCGCTGACGGAGTCGACGGTCAGGGTCTGGGTCGACTCGTTGGCCGGGCCGGTGCTGTCGTTGGTGCGCAGCTCGAGGTTGACGCTGTCGTCCTCGGCCACGGTGGCGCTGTCGTCGCCGGCGATCGGCGCATCGTTGACCTCGGTCACGGTGATCGAGACCGTCGCGCTGTTACTGCTGTCCTGGCCATCTGTAGCGACATAGGTGAACGTGTCGATGCCATTGAAGTCGAGGGCAGGGGTGTAGTGCAGCGTGCCGTTCAGGTTGAGGGTGATCGTCCCGCCTTCAGCGCTGGCGGCGTCAAAGCTTTCGACGCTGAGGACGTCGCTTTCGACATCGGTATCGTTGTCGAGCACGTCGACATCGACTGCGTTGTCCTCGGCGGTTGCGGCCTCGTCATCTACGGCGACCGGCGCGTCGTTCACGGAGTTGACGATGATGGTGACCGTGGCGCTGGCCAGGCCGCCGTTGCCGTCGGTGATGTCGTACGTGAACGTGTCGGTGCCGAAGAAGTTCGCCGGTGGCGTGTAGGTGCAGGTGCTTCCGCAGCTGACCGTCCCGCCTTCCGCGCTGAGCGCGTCGTAGTCGTCAATGGTGACCGGGTCGCCATCCACATCGGTGTCGTTGGCGAGCACAGCGATGGTGACCGCCGTGTCCTCGTCGGTGGTCGCTTCGTCGTTGACAGCCACCGGGTTGTCGTTCACGCAGGTCACGGTGACCGCCACGGTGGCGGTCGAGCCACCGTTGAGGGTGTAGGTGAAGTCGTCGGTCGGGTCGCCGTCGTTGCAGTAGTCGGCATTCGGCGTGTAGGTCAGGTCGGCGCCGGCGTTGGTGATCACCACCGTGCCGTTGGCTGGCTGGGTGACCGAGTCGATGAAGAGCGGGCCGCCATCGATGTCGGTGTCGTTGGCCAGGACGTCGATCGTGGTGGCCGGATCGTCCTCGGTCACGGTGGCGGTGTCATCAACCGCAACCGGGGCATCGTTGACGCAGGTGATGTTGACGGTCACGTGGCCGGTATCGGTCAGGGAACCATCGGAGACGGTGTAGTCGTAGCTGCCGGCGCCAGTGCCGCACAGGTTGGCGGTCGGCGTGAAGCGCACAAAGTCATCGGCCTTGTTGAGCGGCGTGCCGTTGTCCATCAGGACGGCCGTGCCACCGGTTGCGCCGGAGACGGCGGTCACCGTCAGGGTCGCGCTGTCAACGTCGGTGTCATTGGCCAGCAAGGTGGCCGTCGGCGTGTTGAGGACGGTGTCCTCGGTGTCGATGACCGTGTCATCGAAGGCGACCGGCGCGTCGTTGACCGCGGTGACCGTGATCGCCATGGTGTCGGTGTCGCTCTTGGGGCCGCCAGTGCCGGTGAAGCCCTGGTCGTTGGTCGTTATCGTGAGGCTGGCCGAGCCGTTGAAGTTCGTGCTGGGACTGAAGCTTAGACCGCTCAGCCGGGCGTTGATCGTTGCAATCGTGCCCGTGAACGTCATCGTGGCGTCGTTGGTGCCATCACCAACGCTGAAGACCAGGCCAGTGGTGCCGTTCAACGTCACCGTGCCATTGACGCCCGATAGGGTCACCTGGACGGGGTTGGTGCCGGCATCCGCATCGCTGATCGAGATCAGGTTGCTATTGGCGCTTGAGAAGACCTCCGCGACATCCTCGCTCGTCGTCTGAGGCCCGGGTACGCTGTTGACCGGGGCCTGGTTCACGGGAGCGCCGTTGAAGGTGACCGTGATCGTGCCGTTCCCGCCGAATACGATCGTGCACGGGTTGGTGAGGTCGGGATTGGTGTTGGCGCACGTGTTACTTGCCGGTGAACCGCCAATGTTTGTGGCCGCGCTCCAGCCGGCGAAGGCCGATCCCACGTTGGGTGACGCGCTCAGCGTGATGACGGCGGGGTTGTCTGACGTGGTAATTCGGCCTGCGCCTGAGGTCTCGCACGAACTCTCTACGGTCTGCGATGCCGCCGGAGATCCCGTACCTCCGCAGCCAACCTCAGCGTCAACGGTGCCGGTACTCGGAGTAATCGTCACGGCGCCAGTGCCCGTGCCAGTGAAGACCAAGGCCCAGTTGCGGGCGGCGGCGGTGTACGGACCGACCAATGGCCCGCCATCGCCGACAGGGGCGGCGCCGGCAGGCTGGACGGAGTCGGTCGAGGCGTCGGCCATGGCGCGGGCCAGGTTGAGGCGGCCGTTGCCGGTCTGAGCCGGGTCGCCGGCCGGATCGGCGCTGCGCGCCAGGCGCGAGACGATGACGCCGTTGGACAGGGCGGGCTCGTTGGCCGACAGCAGTGCCGCGGCGCCGGCAACCTCGGCGGCGGCCGCCGAGGTGCCAGAGATCGTCGCGACGCTCCCCCCGGCCGAGGTGGTGGTGATGCCGACGCCCGGGGCCGCCATGAAGGCGGCGGGACCGTAGTTCGCACCTGCGGCCAGGGCGTCGACCGAATCCGTCGATGTGACGCCGATGACCCCGCGGTCGCGGCCGGGAAGGTGGCGGTGCCGGATCCGTCATTGCCGGTGGCGGCAACGAGGACGGCGCCGGAGGCCCAGGCGTAGTCGATCGCCGCCTGGAGGGCGGGCGAGTAGCCGGGGTTGCTGAATGACATGAGGATGACGTCGGCGCCCGCGTCGGCGGCGTACACGACGCCGGCGATGATGTCGCTGTCCTGGCCGGTGCCATCGGCCCCGAGGACGGTGACCGGGAGGACGGAGACGCCCGCGTAGGCGACGCCCGCGATGCCGGTGCCGTTATCGGTCTCGGCCGCGACGATGCCGGCCATCCAGGTGCCGTGGCCGTTCGGATCGCTCAGGCCGTTCGACCCATCCAGGACCGAGGTGCCGGGTAGGACGACACCATCGAGGTCCGGATGGGAGGCATCGACGCCCGTATCGAGGACGGCGACGGTGGACGTGCCGGCGATGCCGACGCTGCCGTACAGCTGGTCCCAGCCAACGTGCGGCAGCGACCACTGGTCGGCGTAGGAGGTGTCGGAGGGAGCGGCCTCGACGGCGCGCGTCCGGTCAAGGTCCACGCGCGCGACCTCGGCGAATGCGTTCAGCGCGGCCAGCTCATCGGCGTATTCGCCGAGGTGGACGCTGCGCATGCGGAGCTGCGGGATGGCGCTCTCGTCGGTGACGCCGGCGCTGCTGAGGATCTCGAGCTGGCGCGCGTCATCGGTGCCGGGGGCGAAGGTGACGAGGTACGGCCGGGTGCCGGGGGCCGGGGTCGGGTCTGGCTCGGAGGGTGCCGGGGTCGGGTCCATGCTCGGCTCGGTCGACGGCTCGGGCGCCACCGATTCGATCGGCGTCGGCTCCGGCGCCGGATCCTCGGCGAAGGCCGCGGTCGGTCCGAATATGTAGGTGACGAAGACCAGGATCTGGAGCAGGACGAGCGCAGGGCGGCTGGCTCGTCGGCGATGGGCACCCGACGACATGATTCTCAATTTCCCCTCGGCGATGATTCCGGACGATCGGCATGAACGCAGATAACTGCTCCGGCACTGTGACCGCCGAGGCAACGGGCGGTCATCCGGGGCGCTACGGAACGCCATACGGATTCGTGGCTCCGAGGTGGTGTCAGGACGCACCGCAATTCGTCGGGGTACGGAGGAATGCTTCCGTACCGTGATCCGTAGAACTCCGGATGCCGGGGACAGGTGCTCCGCCTAGACTTCGCCCATGCATCTGTCAGAGCGGGACCAGGACCCGTCGATCGAGCTTGTCGACGAGGCCACGGAGGAGGGTCCCGCTCTCCGGGACGCGGCCATGGTCGCGGACCGAGCGGCCGCCGACGACGCGGCTGCCAGCGACGCGCGCGGCCGATTTCTCGTCGCACCGGTGCCGCTCATCGAGCCGGACGAAACAATCTCGCGCCACCTTCTGGCCGGAGAGCAGGTGCATTCCTCGCGTCGGCGTGCGATCCTACGTGCCCCGGGGGATGATCGTGCGCTTGGGTACGGGGGAACGCTGTACCTGACATCGCGCAGACTCGTTCACCTGGGACAGGTGATCGTGACCGTGCAGCTGACCGACATCGTGGAGATCTCCATCGCGGGGGACCGCCTCCTGCTCTCGCTTCGAGACGGCGAAGGGCTGGCCCTTGACCTCGACCGCCCGCGCCTCCTGCGCGCGGAGATGGCGGCGCTCGTCAGGGAGCTGCGGGTATGAGCATCCGGCGTTCGAGCGGCTCGCGCGCAGACGCAGCGGAGGACCAGGCCAGGACGACATCGCCCGCTCCCGCGCGCGCCGAGCCCATCCCCAACGACCCAGGACGCAGAGCCGACGTCGGCGTCCAGCCGCGCGAGACACCGGAGGAGCGCTACGTCGCTGCGCGCGACGCGTGGATTGCCGCGATGCGCCAGGCCAACAGCGGCCGGCCAGCGGATCTCGCGGCCCTGTCCATCACCCAGGACGCCTATGAGATCGCCACGGAGGAGCTCGAGCGATGGCGCTCCCGGCCATGGGCGGGCATCCGCGTTGACCCTGACGGCACGCGTCCGGAGATCGAGGCCGCCATCGGCCAGGAGATGGCCTGGCGACGGGTCCACGAAGTCGAGAAGAAGCAGCCCGGGCGGCTCGCCCGGCTCTTCGGCCGCAAGCGCCGCCGAGACTGACGCCTCAGCCGGACCGATATCGCTGCGCGGCCTCCGCCCGGTTCCGCACGCCGAGCTTGCGCAGCAGGCTGCTGACGTGACTCTCCACCGTTCGCGGTGAGATGGCCAGCGACCCGGCGATCTCACGGTCGGTCAGGCCTTCGGCCAGGAGCCGAAGAACCTCCCCTTCGCGCGCGCTGAGCAGCTCGTTCACCCCGTCACTCGCGGTCCCCGGTGCGCTCCGCGCGGTGCGCGAGAGATGCTCGACCACCGTCGCGGCGTGCGAACGCGACATGGCCAGGTCGCCGTCGCGGATCCCGCGCACCGCCCGAAGCAGCGCTTCACCGCTGAGATCCTTGGTGAGGTAGCCGAAGGCACCATGGCGGATGGCCCCGAGCAGGTCGCGGCGGTCGGTCGAGACGGTCAGCATCACGATCTTCGTGTCCGGCAGCCTGGGCGCCAGCTCGCGAACCGCCTCGATGCCGGTCAGCCCGGGAAGGTCGATGTCGAGCAGCAGGATGTCCGGCCGCAGCACCGGGGCCAACGCCATCGCCTCCTCGGCGCTGGATGCCTCGCCTACGACGTCGATGTCGGGCGCCTGCAGCGCCTGCCGCACCGCGGAGCGGACGAGCGCGTGGTCATCGACGAGCATCACTCGCAGGCTCCGCTCAGGCGCCATCTCTCTCCTCCTGCCGGGAAACCGGCATGCTCAGCTCGACCCGCGTCCCGTTCTGCGGCTCCGATGTGATGGTCAGCTGCGCGCCGATGAGCGCCGCGCGCTGACGCATGCTCTCGAGACCGAAGCCGGCCGTCACCGCGTCGGGCCGGAATCCGCGCCCATTGTCGGTCACGATGACGCGCAGCGCGTCTCCGGAGGCGACGTGCACGCGCACGATGGTGGCGTCGGCGTGCTTCCGCACATTCGTGAGCGCCTCCTGCACGATGCGCAGGAGCTCGGCCTGGGCCTTCGGACCGATGGCGGGCGCGGGCCCGTCGCGCGTGACCTCCGCGCGGAGGGCGAACCGGTCCGCGAAGTCGTCGACATGCCGGCTGAGGATCTCGAGGAGGGACCCCGATTCCGCGCCGGCGCGCATGGCCGTCACCGCGTCACGCGCCTCCGCGAGCGCGCTGTCGATCGCCTCCCCCACCTCGTCGCTGAGCTGTCTCGCCTCGCCCGCGAAGCCGACGAGCTGGGCCAGCCGGCTCTGCTTGAGCTTGGCGTACCACAGGTCCTG
>JACCWY010000432.1 GCA_013697395.1 Chloroflexota bacterium
GCCTGTGCCGTGGTCGTCGGGGCTCTCGATTCTTGTGGCCATGATCCCGCTCGGTCGCGCCGATGCCCTGGCCGCCTATCGGCGCTTCGGTGACCGCATGCGCCATCGGGCGCTCAGGCACCCCGACACGACCTGAGCAGCAGGACCTGCAGGCCGTCCCGGTACGCCTCGCACCAGCCGGCGTCCTGCGCGGAGCCACGTACGAGCGGCGCCGATGGCGGAAGCAGGATGGCCTCCACCTCGTGGCGGTCGAGCTCCTCGCGCCAGTCGCCATTGGCTGCCCGGATGGCGCTGTAGGTCTCGAGGATCGACTCGTCGTACATGTCGTTCCGCCCATCCACGAACACGCGTCCGCCGTGCGGGAAGATGCGCGAGATCACGTAGCCGCCCCATCCGTACTCGGCGAAGGTTCGCGCGTCCGGCCGCACCGCGAGCAGCTCCTCGACGCCCGGCACCGGGAACCGCGTCGGGTCGGGATCCACGCCCGGCGAGCGCGGGAGGGTGATGACGAGGGCGGCGATCACGATGACGAGCACCAGCGTGCTCTCCATCAGGCGCCGCGCGAGCTGGACCGATGGAGGCCGCTGGCGGCGGCGCCGGCCCAGCCATGCGTCAAGCCGGTCCTGGAATCCGAGAGCGAGGGTCGGCATGGCCAGCACGGCCGCGATCGGCGCGTTGCGCAGCGCCAGGAGGGCCATGGCGACGCCGGTCCACGAGAGCAGGACCAGCCAGCCGGGCGTCGCCCGGCCGCCGTTGAGCCCGATGAGCACGATGAGCGCCATGAGCGCGAGGTGCGCGGGCTCGTGGAAGTCGGGCGACTGCCACTCCGCGATGTTCGCCAGGCCCCAGTCGCCGGCGTTCACGTAGCGCAACGGGTACAGGATGCCGGACAGCCCGGCAGGCGTGAGCGCGGTCGCGGCGATGGCGCCGAAGGCCCCAGCCGCCATCCAGCCCCTCGCGGCCGCCATCGGCGTTCGACCGAGCAGCGTGAAGAGCGAGTACGCCGCCACGACACCGAGGCCGACGACCCAAAGGCCATGCAGGTTCGCCCAGATGGCGAAGAACGGGACGAGGACGAGGGCCCAGCGGGCATGCCGCGGTTGCAGGGAGAGCAGGATGCCGATGAGGGCGACGAGGAGGAACCACGAGATCGCCTGGGGCCGCAGGGTCAGGTACGGCACCAGGACGAGCGCCGCCGGCAAGCTGGCCAGGCCGAAGGCGAGCACGCCGGTGCCGTGGCGCGACAGCACGAAACCGAGGAGGGCGAAGATTGCGACAGGCAGGAGCCCGAAGACGGCCAGGGTGGGCACTTCGCCGAGCCCGGTGACGAGCCGATGCATGGCCAGCTCGCTCAGCCACTCGTGCAGCGTCCACGGCCGTCCAGCCCAGGTGAACGAGTAGGGGTCCGTCGTCGGGATCGATCCGGTGCGCGCGATGAGCTCCCCCGTCGTGACGTGCCAGAAGTAGTCAGGGTCCTGCACGCCCTTGGCGAGCGTGATCGCGAACAGCACCGCGCCAAGTGCAGTGACGAACAGCGCCATGGGGCGCGGGAGCCAGCGCAGGATCGGCCGCGTGGCCTCGACCTCGGTGGGGGCGGTGCCTGTGGTCACCTCGAGCATCGGCCGCACTATACGGTGAGCGTCGGTGCCGGTCACCGGGACTTCCGGTGCACTTCCGCACCACCCGGCGCGCGCTACGCTGGGCGCCATGCCCCGCCCGTCCCTCGCCCAGGTGGCCATGATCGCGTTCTTCGCGCTGGTCGCACTTCCGCGGGCGTCCATCCCGCTCATCGACGGCGACGTGTGGTGGCACATCCGCGCCGGATCCGAGGTCATGGCGTCGGGACGGGTGGCGAGCGTCGACACGTGGAGCATCGTCGGCGCCGGCCTGCCCTGGACGAGCCAGGACTGGCTGAGCAACGTCGCCCTCGCCGCCATCCACGGGCCGAATCCATCGTCGGAGGTCGGCGCCATGCTCGCGTCCGTCGCCTACGCGGGCGCGGTTCTCGCCGCGCTTGGGCTCCTCTGGCTGGCGCTTCGCGTTCGGGGCGTTCGCGGCTGGATCGGGCAGATCGTCTGGCTGGCGGCCGGCCTCACCGTCGCAGGCCCCACCATCGGCGTCCGCGTCCAGGTGATCGACATGACCCTCGCGGCAGCGACGCTTCTGCTCCTCTGCGGCCATCTGTCCGACGGGCGCCGCCGCTGGCTGGTGGGGCTCCCGGTGGTGTCGGTGCTCTGGGCCAACCTGCACGCCGGCTGGGTGCTGCTGTTCCTGCTGGGCGGCGCGG
>JACCWY010000487.1 GCA_013697395.1 Chloroflexota bacterium
GCTGCCGCGGCCGGCGGGCTCGACGGACTGCGCGCTCTCGTGGCGGCAACGGCGAGCGTGCCGCTCGACTCGGTCACCCCCGAATCGCGGCTGTCCTCGGACCTCGGGCTCGACTCGCTCGCGCGCATCGAGCTCCTGGGCGTGATCGAGGAGGAGCTCGGCACGTTCGTCGACGACGCCGCGCTCGATCCCGAGGCAACCGTCAGCGAGCTGAACGCGATGGTCGAGGCGGCGCGCGATGTGAAGCGCGAGACGGGCATCTTCGGATGGCCGCTCAACCCGTTCGTGCGCGCCATCGGTCTCGGCATCCAGGAGCTGGTGATGGTGCCGTTCGTCGCAGCCTTCTACCGAGTCCGCATCCGTGGCGAGCATCATCTCAAGGGCCTGGAAGGGCCGGTGATCTTCGCGCCGAACCACCATCTCCACAGCGACAACATGATCATCCTGACCCACCTGCCGCTGGCCTGGCGCTGGCGCCTTTCGGTGGCCGCCGCGGCCGACGACATCTTCGGCAACAGGTTGCGCGGCCTCGGTGCGGCCGTCATCGGCAACGCCTTCCCGCTGGCGCGCGAGGGCGCCATCCGCCGCTCGCTCGAGCTCCTCGGTGCCCGACTCGACCGGGACTTCAGCGTCCTCATCTTCCCGGAGGGGGAGCTCACCGTGGGCGGGCCGATGAAGCCGTTCAAGGCGGGCGCCGGCCTCATCGCGGTCGAGGGCGCGACGCCGGTGGTACCGATGAAGGTGCGCATCAACCGCCTTTCGTGGGTCGATCGGCAGGGACCCGGCAGCTCGCTGCGCGGCGACGTGGAGATCGTCTTCGGCGAGCCGCTCTATTTCGCCTCCGGGACCGATGCGTCCGCCGCCACGGATCGGCTCGAGGACGCGGTCGCCGCGCTCTGACGGCCTCAGGCGACCCAGAAGTCGAAGCTATCGGTTGTGGTCATCTGGCTCCCATCGGCGCAGGGTGAGTCAGGTCCGCGAGATCGCGCCACGGTACAGATCCAGCAGCCTCGTGCTCAGACCGGGGCCGGAGCCGACGAGGTCGTGGAAGGCATCGGCGTCGAGCGCCAGCAGCATGCCCGGGGTCGTAGCGGTCACCGTGGCGGTCCGGGGGGACCGTCGCAGGAGGCCGATCTCCCCGAAGACATCGCCGGCGGCGAGGTCGCGCAGGTGAGCCTCGGCTCCGCCGCCGTCCGGCGTCTGCGTGACGCCGGCGGTGCCGTCCGCCACGACGTAGAAGCGGTCTGCCGGGTCGCCCTGGCGGACGATCACGTCGCCGGCGGCCATCGGCATCTCGACCATCTGGCGGGCCGCGGCCTCGAGGCGCGAGGCCGGCAGGCCGGCGAAGATCGGGTGCTCCAGCAGGCGCACGCGAGCGGGCTCGACCGTCCCGGGCTCGCCACGCCCCCGTGTCATGACCAGCGCGGCCGCCACGCCGACGGCCGTGATGACGGCCGACCCGACGAGTACCGGGCCGACGCCGGCGGCGTCCGCGATGATGGGCCCCGCCAGCGAGCCGAGCGAGTAGAGCACGGCCGAGGTCGTCTGCAGCACGCCCATGGCCCGTCCGCGGAGAGCGTCGGGCACGATGCGCTGGATGAGGGTGGTGTTCACGACATCGAGCAGGAGCAGCCCGGCCACGGCAACGGCCATGGCAAGCATGGCGACGATCAGGTTGCCGGCGACCGCAAGCCAGGCGAGGCCGATGCCACCGGCGACCCCCCCGAGCAGGAGGGGCACGCCCAGCCGTCGGGCCAGCAGCGCGCCGCCGACGACACCCGCGGTGACGCCCCCAACGCCGGTCGCCGCGTTCAGGTAGCCGGTCCCTGCCTCGCCGGCGCCCAGGACGTCGACCGCGATGACGACGGTGAGGACACCGAGCGCGCCGCCGACGATGCTGGTCGTAGAGTCGAGGATGAACGGCCCCGCCAGCGGTCGGACGAGCGCGCGCCAGCCAGGGTCGGGCTCGCGCTCGGGGCCGCCAGCGGCGTCGGTTGTGACGGGAGCGCCACGGGGCACTGGGAGCCGCCACAGAACGACGGCCACGATGCCGAACGAGACGGCATTGAGCAGAAACGCGATCTCGAGGCCACCGGTGGCAAGCAGGATTCCGGCGAGCGCCGGACCGATGATGAACGCCACGTTGTCGAGGGTGGCCCACGCGCTGTTCGCCGGACCCAGGTCGCGCTCGTCGACGAGCATCGGGAGCAGCGCCGCGATGGCCGGGCCGAAGAAGGTGGAGAAGCAGGCCGCCAGGATCGAGACGGCGACGATCACCGTCGTCGGCGCGTCGACGATCACGGCCGCGGCGAGAACCAGCATGAGCAGGCCGCGCGCGAGATCGGTGACGAGCAGGACCATGCGGCGGTCGAACCGATCCGCAACGATGCCGGCCGGCACGGAGAGCAGCACATACGGCAGGATCCGCGCGGCGCCGACGATCCCCAGCAGCACCGGCGAATTGCTATCGGCGTACACGACGACCAGGATCGCCACCAGGTAGAGCCAGTCGCCGATACCGGAGATGAACTCCCCGGTCAGAAGGCGAGCGAGCGCCGGGTTGCGACGGAAGAGCTCGACATAGGTCCGAACCATGCTCACGGGCGAGCGGCCCGGCGACGCCTCCGCCCGGGGTTGTCCGCCACGCTCGCCAGGATCGCCTTCACCTCGAACGGGCTCAGGCCGGGGTGCTTCGAGAGGATGAGCGCGACCAGCCCGGCCACGTGAGGGGCGGCGAAGCTGTTGCCCGTGGCGACGGTGTTCCCGCCGTCCTTCCAGGCGATCGGCACGTCGACGCCCCACGCGCCGAACTCGACCGGCGGCGCGGGGTTGTAGTAGAGGCGCCACGGGTCGGGCTCGCCATGCGCGGCGACCGAGAAGACCGACGAGAACAGGGAGGGATAGCTTGGCGCCGGCACGTTGTTCGCCGCGCTGACGAGCGCCATCCCGCGGAAGTACGCGCGATCGGTCAGGTCGTGGAAGATCGGGTAGAGGGACTCGCTCTTCGACGAGAGGCTCAGGTTGCAGACCTGGAGCCCTTCCTCGATGGCCCAGTCGAGGCCGGCGGCGAAGGCCGTTCCCTTGCCACGCAGGTCGGCGCCAAGCACGCGGACCGACACCAGCTCGACGTCCGGCGCCAGGCCGAGGATGATCCCGCCGCAGGCGGTGCCGTGGCCGTACATGTCGTGCGGGCCGTCGGGCACGACCGTGGGCCCGTCCTCGCCGATCTCGACCGTCACGTTGTCGACGACGTGGCCCGCGAGGCGGGGATGATCGTTCTCGAGGCCCGAGTCGATGATGCCGACCCGCACGCCGGCGCCGGTGGCACCGCCCCACGCCCAGTCACGCGTCACGCCTCGAACCCGAAGGCTGCGACGCAGCTCGTGCTTCGGGTCCGCGAACGGCTCCGACCAGGCAGGAAGCGGCTCGGTCACGGACCCGTCCGCCCGGGCCGACCACGTTCGACCGCGTGCGCCGCAACCACCTCGAGGATATCGGTGAGCAGGGCAGTCTCGCGGTCCGTCAACGAGCGCAGGCGTGCAACCTGGTCGACAAGCAGCCAGAAGGGTGACTCGTCGTCGACGTCGAGCTCTCGCGTCGCGGCTCCGACCATGGCCTCGACCTGCTCGGCGTCGAGATCAGGCTCGACCTGAATCAGCACGCTGCGCAGTAACCGATCGGTGTCGCGCTGAACGCGCGCGGCAGCGATCGCGACGGTCGCCTGACTCGCGAACACGGCCAGCAGCTCCATATCACGCAGTGAGAATGTCGGCGAGCCGCGCTTGTCGAGCACCTGGAGCACGCCGACGGTTCCGTGCTCGTCGAGGAGAGGCGCGGCTGCAATCGAGCGCGGTACGTAGCCTGTCTGCTCAGCCGCATCGCGATTGAAACGTGGGTCGTCGGCCACATCGGACAGCGCAAGGGCCTGGCCGGTGGAGTACACGAAGCCGGCGATGCCCTGCGTCGGCGGGACTGTCAGTCCGACCGCGCCGGCCCCGTGCTCGCCGGCGGCCACGCGGAACTCGAGCCGGTCCGGGTCCTGCTCGAACAGCGCGATCGAGGCGGCCTCAGCATCGAAAAGCTGCACCGTCGCGTCGACGATGCTCTGGAGCAGGCGCGTCTCGACATCGCCGGAGAGACGCCGCCCCACATCAGAACGCCGCGCCGCCGCAACGAGTGCGGCAAGCGCGGCATCGGTCCCGTGGTCGACCACGTGTGGTCGCCTAGCTCCTCTTGGTCAGGGCGTGGCCCTCGGTGTCCTC
>JACCWY010000506.1 GCA_013697395.1 Chloroflexota bacterium
GTCGGGACCCGTGCGCAGACACCGGTCCCGACCCAGCCATCACTGGTGGCTGATCCGCGCGCCAGGCGGGAGCCGCTGGATGGTCTGCACGGCCCGCTCACAGTTCGAGCGGGTGGGGTAAGCCTCGCCAGACCCAACGATCTCGCCGTTGGCGGCCACAAGCCGCCAGCGGAATCCATCGCGGGCCTGGTAGATAACGAACACAGCCGTCGCAACGGCGCCGTAGCCAGTCAAGTTCGAAACTCCTCGTAATCCCCGACTTTGATCGGGTTGTGGATTCGGGGGAAAACCGCCGTTGGGAATCCCCGATCTCGTTCATAAGCCGCTGGTGCGGCGTTGCGAGGAGGGGCTACGATTGCCACCCTGATTCCGATTGCAACCGAGCCGAGAGGCTCGCCCGGTTTCAGGCGGCGGGGGCCGTCAGTTGCTCACGCGACTGGCGGTCCTCCCGTATCCCTCGCTCTCGTTCATCGACACCTCCCGTTCGAGCAGCTGATTTCCACCCTGCCATGAGGGCAAGGAATTGGATAGGGAGTTATCCACAACTCTCCCCCACACATTGTATGACGTGGGTGGATATCTCCGAGCTCACGATCGAGCGTGGAGCCAACTCCAAGATCGCAGCGATGTCATACATGTTGCGCGAGGCGTCGTGCCTGACCAGCAAGGATCAAGCGGGCGTTGCGAGGCGCGGGGAACGGCCTCGGCGTCTGAGAGTCAGATCCGCATTCATTCGGTCATGCCGCGCTTCAGAAACGCATGCGAAGTGACCCTGATTCCCACCCCCACCCCAGTTGCTCGACCGTCGCTACAGTCAAGAACTCCGACGGGCTGCTCCGCGCCCTTGTCGCCGATCCCGGAAGATGGCGGCCGCGTCCCTTAGGGCTTTCGTGGAGAAGCCGAGAACCGCATCGACGGCGACCGACGCTTCGGCGCGCCTACCAGAACGAACGAATTCGTCGAGTGTTGGGAATAGCCTGACGAGTTCAGCCGAAGCACGATGATCCAAGTCCGGCACGATCAGCCGTTCGGCTTCCTTGGTCTCTAGCTTCAGCACGCCACCCCCGTAGGCGCGTCCCTCGACCTCGGCGGACAGGGCCCAAACCGAGCTGAGCGAGTACGCGGCCACAGCTCGGGCATCGGTCGTCTCGGGCTCGTGGAGCCGCACGCCGTGTATGAGATTGGTACTGCGAGCGCCCAAGTTCACCACCATCAGCGGGGTGTGATGACTCATGTATGGAAGGAAGAGGTGGCTGACCTGACGCGGCAGCGGTACGCGATACCACGGCCGTCGATGCCGCGGCTTGTAGCGCGCGTCAACACGTTGCCGCACCCCCTCGTCGAGGTAGCGACGGACGACAGGATCTTCGGCCGTGTCGTCGTCGGGGCGGAAGAGCAGGCGCATCTCGTCGGCGCGGAGGGAGAGCCCTTTCAGATCAGATGGCCGCTCCACCGTAGGTAGAAGCGCTCGCTCAGGGATCCCCAGATCATGAGATTCGGACGCATCAAGGACGAAGTACGCGTTGGCGCCGCTCACGAAACCGATGTCCACCGATGCGATCTCACCCAGTCGCCGGTAGCGACCGGATGCGACGAGGCCGGCGTACAGAGCGGCGGCATCGGCGTCGACAGCCGCGCTCCAGCGATGCTGCGGTACGTGCGCGTTGCCTCCGCGGCCATCGCGAATCGCGCCGTCGCCGATCTCCGCCAGAGCATGCTCATCGCGAACACGCAGCACTCGCAGACCCAACGCATCGTCGTTCGACGCAAGCAGGAGAACCGTGTCGACCTGGGCGTCCGCGAATACCAGCCGGTCAAATGCGACGATCACCACCGATGTGAAGCGACCGAGCAGGTACTCACGCACTGGACCCGCGTAGTCGGTGTGCAGGAGCTCCGCGGGAAGAACCAGGGCAAGCCGACCGGCCTGGCGCAGGAACGAGGTCGCGTGGATGACGAACGGTGCCCAGCTTGAGGCAAGGCTGCCAATGTCGACTCCTAGCTCGGCGGCCCGTGCAATGCCGCTCGATCGGCTTACCCCGGACCACTGGTGATAGCGGATGTACGGCGGATTGCCGATCACGGCGTCCATCGGTCCGACATCGCCGGCGGTGACGTCGAAGAACGAGCCCACGCGGATCTCGGCGCCGGGCGCGCTGTCCCGCGCCTTTGCGGCTTCCTGTGGTTCCAGTTCGATACCAACCAGGTGACCGATGCCGTCGCCAAGGCAGTCGACAGCCGCCGCCATGAACACCCCATCGCCGCACGAAGGCTCCAAGACGCGATCGGCAGGGTCGCGGATGGCCCAAGCGGCCAGGAAGGCAGCGATGGCCGGCGGCGTGTAAAAGGCACCACGTGACTTGATCGCTTCCAGTGCTTCGTCGGTGCTGGGTGCCGGCATCCATTCCTCCTGCCGCCACTCTACGGCCTGTCGCGACAGCAGTGCGTCGCGGACTGCTACCGTTCGCCCATGGGTGCCTTCGACGCCTTCGCGGATGTCTCTCCGGACGAGTCGAATCCTTGGAGCCCGAGCGGCTACACGGCCAGCCTCGACCAACTCAGGCAACTCTTGAGCCGATGCGTTTCCGTGGGCGATTGGTCAGGATCGCAAGGTGGAGCCGTCGGGATCGCGCTCGATCTCTGGGTCGCGCGGGAGCTCCGTCGCGCTGGCTATGAGCCGGATGCGGTCTGGCCCCGTGAGCACGAGCCACGCGTGCTTCCGGCGAGTGTCGCTCGGGCGATCGGTCGCCTCTCGCCGGCCAATCAGGACAGCAGCATCGCGAGACGCATCATCCGCAACGCCGGCTCAGCCGGGTCGGCCGTGTTCGGGGAGTTCTTCGCCAAGAACGTCGACGTTCTCGTCGCCGACTGGGACCGCGGCGTCGAGCTCATGGTCAGCACCAAGGGCATGACGAGCAGCTTTGGCAAGAACATGACGAACCGATGGGAGGAGTTCACCGGCGATCTCCGCAACATTCGCGGTCGCTTCCCGCTGGCCGTGCTCGGCGTTGTCTTCATGGCTGATGCCGCCATCGTTGACGGCGAGCCGAATGCGTACCAGCGCCTCTTGGACATGCTGCGGAAGCTGCGCATGGAAACCGCGCCGAGCCGCGCATACGACGCGACCATGTTGATTCTCGCATCACCCATGACGGATGGCGTCGGGCTTGTCATGAGTGCCGTGCCGGAAGACCTGCACCCGAATCAGTTTTTCGAGTCGCTGCTCACCCGCGCCTTCGAGCGGCTGCCGGTGAGCGAACGAGACGGTGCGCGGCGACTCTATGGCGATCGGGAGCTCCCGACTGCCGAAGTGGAGCCAACGGGCGGCCCAACCGGGCCGCTAGGCGACTGAGTTCAGGGCCGGTTTTGGTACCCAAGTCGTCCTTGGCCAGCAGGATCATGAGGTGGTAGTCGGCGCCGGCCTCGCCCTCCTTGTCGGTCATGCCGCGGGGGGGACGTAGGCCCCGATGCCGATGATCGGCTTGATGCCAGCCTGCCTGGCCGCCGCGTAGGACCGGATGACCCCGTACATGCTCCTGTGGTCGGTAAGCGCCAGTTCCGGCATCCCCTGCTCGGGTCAGGGGCTCGCTGGGTCACGGACCGATCTTGCCAGATGCTCGGCGTCAGACACCGGCGTGATTGGCGCGGTACCGTTCGTACAACCGCGCCAGCAGCGCCCCCAGTTCGCGCGCCAGGTCGTCGTCGAGGTAGGGGAAGTTGAAGGCGGCCTTGCCGGTTCGGCGCTTGACGAGGGCCTCGGGCGTGCCCTCCAGGGCCTCGGGATAGGTATCGGCGACGAGCAGGTAGAGGCTCACGTAGCTCTTGCCGGCCCTGACGCTGGCGAAGTAGTCATGCGCCTTCGCTCCAGGCCACCGAAGCGATGGCATCCCGTAGATCGTGGCGGGCTCTAGTTCCTCGCGGTACGGCTCGAGCAGCGACCAGATTCGGGCCTCGATCGCCTTCAGATCGGCCATTGACCCATCGCCATGAGGACCCCTACTTCATCACGCGATACTTGAGGTGCGCGACCCCAGGTGCCCCGACCGCGCGGAGCTCCTCGAGCTTCAGATCCGGGCCGACGTCGGCGAAGAGGCGCTCGCCGCCGCCCAGAAGGATCGGAACGACGTGCAGCTCCAGCTCGTCGACCAGTCCGGCCGCCAGGTACTGGTTGATGGTCTTGGCGCCGCCGCCGATGAAAACATCCTTGTCGCCGGCGGCCTCCAGCGCTCGCTCCATGGCGGACTCGATGCCATCGGTGACGAAGGTGAAGGTCGTGTCCGACAGGGTCAGCGGCTCGCGCTCGTGGTGGGTGAGGACGAAGACCGGCTTGTGGAAGGGCGGGTCCTCACCCCACCAGCCCCGCCATGGATCGTCGCCCCACGGACCGCGGCCCGGTGGACCGAATTTACCCCGACCCATGATCTCGGCGCCGACGTTGGCGAGCTCCTCTTCGAACACGGCGTCGCTGACGTTCTCCTCGCCGCCCTCCATGCCGCTCTGCTCGCGCCACGACCTCAGCGCCACCAACCAGTCGTGAAGCGCTTCGCCGCCTTCACCGAGAGGGTTCTCCTCGGTCTGGTTGGGCCCGGCAACGTAGCCGTCCAGGGAGATCGAGATGTGCGCTCTTACCTTGCTCATGTCCCTATGGACTGGTCCTTTCCGGAATACTCATCGTTCGGCGAGTTGACGGAAGCCGGTGACGAACACTGGTGCCACCCTCAGTCGAAGTCCCAGATCCCGCGGCCGGCCGAGAACTGGAGGACGAGCCCGCATCGGCGGCAGATCTGGAGGACGAGCTTGTGGCTCGTGATCCCCCATCGTGAGTCCATCCGGCCCTGCTGGCGGTCGAACTCCGTGCTGCCGCACAGTGGGCACTTCAGGACCGGCTTCGCGGTTTCCTCCGCGTTTTCCCAGGTCATCCGGTTACTCCTCTGTGTTGCTCAGCCCAGCCTAGCGACTGAGACCTCACCGAAAGAATCACGGAGTCCCTGACCGTCGCGGACGAGGTGCGCGTTCCCGATGCCCTGATCCAGCCGATCCCCGCCGACGAGGTTGTCGCGGCAGTCGCGCACGCAGCGGCCAGCACGCCAAGCAACGGCATCGTGAACATCGGTGGACCGCAGAAGATCACGTTCGAGCAGATGGCCCGCGATGTCCTGGCGAGGAAGGGCGACGAGACCAAGACCGTCGTCGTTGACCCAGAGGCTCGGTACTTCGGGGCGGCGCTGCAAACTCGCAGCCTGGTCACGCCCGACTATAAGCTCGGTCTCGCTAGCACCGGCCCCCTGAATGGTTCGTCGGGCTCAGGTAGGCGGGCGAAGGCGGAGACCGCGGATGCCCTCGAAGCCGCGTGCGTTGCGCGTCACGAGCGTGAGCCGATGCTCCAGCGCGGTCGCCGCGATGAGCGCGTCGGGCAGGCGGATGCCGCTCGTTCGCCGGAGGCGCCCGGCGCGCTCGGCGACGACTGCGTCGATGGGCACGTCGGTCATCGGCGCCAGCAGGCGTCGGATCCTCCGCTCCTCGGCACGCCGACCGGAGAACAGCTCGGCACGGGTGACCGCGGACACGTGGACGTCGTCGCCGCTGACCTCCAGCCGCCGATGGCCGCGGAGGTGATCGACGATTCCCGCTGCGCCCTGATCAGGATTCACCCGGTCAATGACCGACCTCGAACAGCCCGTACCAGTAGCCGCGGACGACGTCGTGGGTCGCGCTGAGCCGGTACCCGGCATCCGTCATCTCGCGCACCACCCGGCGCGGCGACGACGCGTGGCGGCCACGCCACCGGGCCAGCAACCCCTCGCGCCGCGACTCGAGGATCGCCACCCTCGCGCCGGGCCGAAGGTGCGTCCGCGCTTCCGCGAAGTAGTTTGGCGGATCCGGCAGATGGTGGTAGGTGGCGGAGACGAAGAGGAGATCCACCGGCTCCGGGATGTCGAGGTGGTCGCGGCGCACCGGCACCGGCCGGAGTGTCGTGATCCCACGTTGGTCGGCGGCTCGGCGCAAGTCGTCGAGCGTGCTCCGGCTCGCGTCGAGGGCGTAGACGACGCCGTTCGGCTCGACCGCGCGGGCGAGCCGGAGGGTGAAGTGCCCCGCGCCCGGGCCAAGATCGGCGATGACCATGCCGGGCCGGAGATCGACGACCGCGATGACCGCGTCCGGGTCGCGCAGTCGATCCTGACGCGTCCCGCCGGCGTACAGCCAACGGCGGATCGGTCCGGCCAGCCGGGCGAGAGTCACCCGTCAGAGACGGTGATGACGACCTTGCCGCGGGCGTGGCCATCCTCAACCCAGCGAAGGGCGTCGACCACCTGGTCGAGCGGATAGAGCCGATCGATGACCGGCTTGAGCTTCCCGGCGGCGATCAGCTCCTTCAGGGTGTCGACGTCCGGCCTGTGCATCGGCTTCCACCACAGCATCAGGCCGGTCCACTTGTCGCCGAAGCGCGACATCACCAGGCTGCCGCCCAGGGCCGCGAAGATGCTGCCGGTGTCGCCGCCCATCGTGAGGTAGACGCCATTCGGCTCCAGGGCTCGCCGGACGGCGCGGACGGCGTAGTGCGCGTCGACTGCCACGATCCAGTCGTAGCGCTCCCCCGCCCTCGTGTAGTCGACCGCGGTGTAGTCGATGACGTGATCGGCGCCGAGCGAGCGAACGAAGTCGAGCTTGTCACCGCGGGCGACGCCGGTCACCTCGGCACCCATGGCCTTCGCGATCTGAACGGCGAACGGACCGACGTTGCCGGACGCGCCATCGATGAGCACCTTGTCGCCCGACTTGAACGTTCGCCCGTTGCGCAAGCGCATTCCCTGGAGCGCCAGGACGGTCGAGTGCGGCAGCGTGGCTGCCTCCTCGAACGACATGCCGGGCGGGATCGGCTCGAAGGCCTTCTCACGGGCGCAGACGTACTCGGCGAAGGCTCCGAATCGCCCGGCCGCGAACAGGTCGGTCATGACCTCGTCGCCGGGCTTGAAGCGTGTGACGCCCGGCCCGACCGCCTCGACTATGCCGGCCGCGTCGATGCCGACTTCGTGGCTTCTCGGCGCGCGAAGGCCCATGAAGAGGCGCACGAATCCCGGCTTTGGCTTCAGGCCATCGAGGTCCGCACGATTGACCGATGCGGCACGAACGCGCACGAGCACCTGGTCGTCGGACGGCGTCGGTCGTTCGACGTCCCGGATCTGGACGACCTCGGGCGGACCGTATCGGCCGTAATACGCTGCCTTCATCCGGTCGCCCATCAGGCGGTGGCGCCCTCCGGGACCTTTCCCTGCTGGAGGATTCTGATGGCGTTCCCGAACGGATCGCGGACGCCCATGTCAGTGCCATAGAAGTGCTCGGTCGGCTCCTGGGTGAAGTCGGTCACGCCACGTGCCTTGAGGGTCTCGTAGAGGGCGCGCGCATCGGGGGTGATGAAGACGAGACCGCCCAGTGCCCCCTTGGTGATGAGCTCGCGGATCTGTGCCGCCGTGGCTTCGTCGTGAAGCGGCGGCCCTGGCTCCTCGAGGTTGATCTCAGTGTCTGGCTTGCCCGACACGCGAACCGTGAGCCAGCGATAGTCACCCTGGCGGACGTCGTTGCCCTTCTCGAGCCCGAGCTTGTTGACGTAGAAGTCGAGCGCCTCTTCCTTGTCGAGGACGTAGATGGAGGCGACGTTCAGCTTGGTGATCATGGTGTGCTCCTTGGTGAAATCGAGGTTGCTGTCTCGAGTGGATGACCTCACCGTACGGGAGCCAATGTCCCGCTCGCTTCTCCAAAACTGCTCGATTGCGTCTTGCTCCCAGCCGCAACCCGCGGCCGCATGGCGGCCAGCTGGATGCAGTGCGGCGCCACGATCGGCCCGTGCCCCAGGCGGTACGCCGATGGCGTCTCGCCGACGATCTCCCGGAAGGTGCGGCTGAACGTCCCGAGGCTGGTGAAGCCCACGTCGAGGCAGATGTCGGTGACGCTCCGATCGGTCTCGCGCAAAGAGGAACATCGAGCGCTCAACCCGGCGACGCTGGAGGTACCGATGCGGCGTCTCACCGAAGACCGCGCGGAAGGTGCGGATGAAGTGGGCCTCCGAGACGTGGGCCACCGCGGCCACGGCCCGGACGTCGACTGACTCCGCGTAGGCGCGATCCATCGCGTCGCGAGCGCGGAGCATGCGCCGGTTCAACTCCTCAACGTCCCGGCTCACGGCTGCAACGCTACGCCAATCGGGCGGCACGTGCTCGCTCGCCGAGCTCATCGGGCGCAACGAAACCACGGACCCCGCTGCCGTCAGCAGCGCGACGGGCAACGGTTGACCTATATCGGCCACGGATATATCATGAGTCGGTCACGGACATAGTGCGGAGGCGCGGTGAAGAGCAAGGCGGACGCTCCCCTGACGCCGGCGGTGCTTCACATTCTGCTCGCGCTCTCCACCGAGGAGCGGCACGGGTACGGGATCATGAAGCAGGTCGAGCGGGAGTCGCATGGCAAGGTGAAGATGGGCCCGGGCACGCTCTACGGGTCGCTCGGCCGGATGATGGACGCCGGGCTGATTCGCGAGGGCGACAAGCGCGTTGACCCCGCCATGGACGACGAGCGGCGCATCTACTACACCCTCACCGGTCCCGGGCGGAAGGCGCTCAGCGCCGAGCTGGACCGATACCGAGAGGTTGTCGCCGTCGCCACCGAGAAGCGGATCACGCCGAACGCGTTCGCCGATGGCATCTGACCGATCGATCGCCCGATACCGCCGCTGGTACGACCGCCTCCTCCGCCTCTACCCGAGGCCCTTCCGCCAGCGCTTCGCCGAGGCGATGGCGCAGACCTTCACCGACCTCTGCCGCGAGCGGACCGATGCGAAGGGCAGCCTCCACGCCTTCGCCCTCGGCACGTTCGCCGAGACTTCCGCGGGAATCATGAGGGAGAACATGACGCAGCTCATGCAGACCAGGGCCGTGAATCGCTGGGTGCTCATCACCGCAGCCGTACTGGCGGTGCCCCTCCTCGCCATGGTCCTCAGGCTCGGGGTCCCAGATCCCGGCAGCGGCACAACCGACGGCGTGAACTGGGGACCGATGGACTTCGCCATCGTCGGCGTCCTCGTGCTCGGCGCCGGCCTCCTGTACGAATTCGCCAGCACGCGGGCTGGCAACGTCGCCCACAGGGCCGCCGTCGCCATCGCCGTCGCAGCGGGGTTTCTCCTGATCTGGGTCAACCTCGCGGTCGGCATGATCGGAGACGAGGGCAACGCCGAGAACCTCATGTACGTCCTCGTGCTGGCCGTCGCGCTCAGCGGCACCTCGATCGCTCGCTTCGAGCCGCGTGAGGCGTCAATGGCGATGTTCGCCACAGCGGGAGCTCACGCGCTGGTCGCCGTGATCGCACTCATCGCGGGGCTCGGTCCGACGCTGCCGGCGGATGCGTTCTTCATCGCGGCGTGGGTCGCATCGGGCCTGCTGTTCCGGCAGGCGAGCCTTGCCCCATCACCGTCTCGGTGATCGGACCCCGATTGAGCGATGACGACGTATGCGCTCGTCCACGGCGCGGGCGATGTGGGCTGGTACTGGCACCTCGTCGAGCGTGAGCTCCGGGGTCGCGGGCAACGTGCCGCGGCGCCGGACCTTCCGATCGAGGACGACGCCGCCAGCCTGCTCGACAACGCGCAGGTCGTGCTGGACGCCATCGAGGAGACGCACGACGGCGGTGAGCTCGTCGTGTTGTCGGACAGTCGTACGGCGGCTACATCGCCCCGATCATCGCCGAGCTCGCGAAGGCCGAACGCCTGATCCTGGTGGCGGCCATGATCCCCCAGCCGGGTGAGACCGCGGACGAGATGTGGGAAGCGACGGGGTGGAAGATGCCTCGGGAGGAGTCGGGCGCCATCGGCGTCTTCTACCACGACGTCGACGCTGCCCTCGCGGCCGAGGCGATGTCACGTGAGCGTCGCCAGTCCGAGACGACGAGTCGGGAGCCGTGGCCGCTCGACGCCTGGCCGAACGTGCCCACGCACGTGATCATCGGGCGGGACGACCTGTTCTTTCCGGCCGACTGGCTGCGCGGCGTCGTGCGTGACCGGCTCGGCATCGAGCCGGATGTGCTGGCGTGCGGCCACACGCCAGCGCTCAGCCGCCCGAAAGAGCTCGTCGAGCTCATGGAGTCATACCGCGCGTAAGAACGGCTCGAGTGGCGCCACCGGCTGTTCGGATTCGATCTCCCGCGCGCATGTGGCCTACTCCTGTCCGACACGCAGGTTATCGTCCGCGCCCACCATGGGACCGATGAGTCACGTCGAGTGAGACGGTCCTAGTGCTGACGACCCAACATGCAGAGCCGAGGAGTCACCGATGCACACGTTCTATTCATGCCTCTGGTTCGACGGCAAGGCCGAGGAAGCCGCCGAGTTCTACACCGCCCTTCTGCCGGACAGCCACGTCGACCGCGTGTGGCACTCACCGGCCGACACTCCGAGCGGGCCGGCCGGCATGGTCCTGACGGTCGACTTCACGCTGTTGGGCAACCGCGTCCAGGGCCTGAACGGCGGACCGGAATTTCGATTCAACGAGGCGGTCTCGTTCGTGGTCGAGTGCGACGACCAGGCCGAAGTGGATCGACTCTGGGATGCGCTGACGGCGGACGGCGGCGAGCCGGGGCCGTGTGGCTGGCTGAAGGATCGGTTCGGGCTGTCCTGGCAGATCGTCCCGCGCGAGCTCAACGAGCTGGTGAACGATCCCGACCCGGAGCGAGCTCGACGCTCGATGGAGGCAATGCTGAAGATGGGCAAGATCGAGGTGGACGAGCTGCGCCGGGCAGCCGACGCCGCGTAGGCGCTCGCCGCGACTGGATAAGCCGACCGGTAGGGTGGCGAACATGAACGAAGAGGGCTGGCGGGGATTCCTCGCCGCCGAGGGTCTCGACGACTGGGTCGTGCTGCACGGCGGCGCGACGGCCGTGTTCCGCGTCGGATCGGTCCGCGAGGCAGCTCGGCTGGCCGAGGCGATCGCAGGGGTGCCGGGTCTCGAAGGCTCGGCGGCGCTGCTGACGATTGCGGACGCTCGCCTCACGGTGCGGCTGAGCCGCGATCTCTGGCAGCTCGCGCCGCCGCACGTCGAGCTGGCGCGCGCCATCTCGGAGGTCGCGAAGGCGTACGGCGCGGTCGCCGATCGCGCATCGGTCCAGGAAGTGCAGCTCGCGATCGCGGCGAAGCCCGAAGCGGTCGACGTCGACTTCTGGCGCGCCGTGCTCGGCTACTCGCCCATGGCCGACGACAACGCCATCGATCCGCTCGGGCACGGATCGACGGTCTGGATGCAGGAGCTCGACGAGGCGAAGCCGCTGCGCATGCGATGCACATCGACGTGTCGGTGGCGCGCGAGCACGTGGAAGCTCGGCTCGCGGCGGCGCTCGCTGCGGGCGGCGGCATCGTCGACGTATCGGAGGACCCGGGGCACTGGACGCTTGCCGACCGCGCCGGCAACCGCGTCTGCATCACCGCGTGGCCCGATGGAGCAAAGCAGTCGCCCTCCTGACGATCCCGGCGAGCCGCTCGGGGCCGAAAGCAGGCTGCTGTCGGGGGAAGGAGTTCGTGAGCGCTCGTCGGTCTCATCGGCAGACTATTCGTCTCATCGGCAGCACCAAGGAGGCGACGTGGGCAAAGTAGTGATCGACATGAGCATGTCGTTGGATGGCTACATCGCGGCGCCCAACGATAGGCCGGGGCAGGGGCTCGGAGAGGACGGGATGCGGCTCCACAACTGGGGCTGGGAGCATCCCGAGGTCATGGATGAGGTCTTCGGGAACCTGGAAGAGGAGACCGGCGCGATCGTCATGGGCCGTCGGTCGTACGACAACTCGATCCAGGAGTGGGGCGGCAAGGGGCCGATCCCCAATGTTCCGTGCTTCGTGATCACCCACAACCCGCCCGAGAGCTCGGACCCGATCTTCAACTGGGTCCGCGAGGGAATCGAGCCGGCGCTCGCGAAGGCGCAGGAGGTTGCCGGGGACAAGCAGATCGGGCTGATGGGCGCGAACATCGACCAGCAGTACCTTGCCGCCGGGCTCGTGGACGAGATCAGGATCCACCTCGTCGATGTCCTGCTCGGCGGCGGGCGACGGCTGTTCGACGTGCTCCCCCACCGCGTCGAGCTGGCGCAGGTCGGGGTCAGCCACCACCGCGGCGTGGCGCATCTCGAGTACCGCGTCGTTCGCTAGCCGGGAGGAACAACGACTGTGGCGAAGTATCAGGACGTCGACGAGTACATGGCGCAGCTGCCCGACGACCGTCGCGCGGTGATGGAGCAGCTTCGCACCACGATCCGATCGGCCGCGCCGGACGCCGTCGAGGCGATCTCCTACAACATGCCGGCCTTCCGCCTGGATGGCCGGTTCCTTGTGTCGTACGAGGCCTTCAAGCGGCACTACAGCCTCTTCCCGTGGAGCGATGGCATGGTCGCGGAGCTCGGCGAGGAGATGAAGCCGTACGCCGTCGGGAAAGGCACGATCCGGTTTCCCGCCGACAAACCGATTCCATTCGAGCTCGTCACGCGGATCGTCGAGATACGGAACCGCGAGGTCGGACAGGAGGCCGGCGCCCAGGACGCGCCATGAGGCGGCCGTGAGCCTCAGGTCGCCCACCGCACCGCGGTCGGTCCCAAGCCCGGTAGCGGCAAGGAGGTGGCATCCGCCGGGGACGAGGAGCTCGCGATCGGGCGGCTACGGGACTGCGGTAGCCTCGTCGTGCTCATTCACTATCCGGAATGGAGACGACGGTGAGCGATACCACCTCCGTGGAGATCGTCCCGGCCACCGCTGCGCGCTGGACCGATGTCAAGACGGTCCTGGGCATAAGCGGCGAGGCCGGCTGCTGGTGCCAGGCATGGCGGGGGTTCGATGCAAAGGCCCTGTCCGGTGGCAAGTCACGCCCGGAGCTGCTGCGCGAGCAGATGAATGGTGACCCGCCGCCCCCCGGCTACCTTGCCTATCTCGACGGTGTACCCGTCGGCTGGGTCGGCGTCAGCGTCCGTACCGAGACCCCGCGGCTGGTGAACTCGCGAACCATTCCGGCCATCGACGACCTCCCTGTCTGGTCGATCGGGTGCTTCGTGATCCGGCCGGGCTATCGGCGGCGCGGGATCGCGAAGGCGCTACTCGAGGGCGTCGTTGCGGAGGCGCGAAGGC
>JACCWY010000530.1 GCA_013697395.1 Chloroflexota bacterium
CCGCGCCACGGTTCATCGACACCTCGCAGCCCTTCTGGCGCTCAACTGTATCGATTCTTGCCCGCCATCGGCCTCAGCAGGGCTCAACCGGACAGATCCGAGGCGTTTCGGTGGATTCGGGCTAAGGGTAACGAGGCCGCGGCGCCAGCCGGCGTGGTCGCGCGCGGCGCCGTCACCTCCCGCTGGTAACGGCCGCGGCCCGTCGCGACTCGCCGATGAGCTTCCGCCCGAACGGTCGTCTAACCATCGACGATCACTTGCAAGGAGCGATGACCATGAAGCTGACCGTCATGCTCTTCCTGACCCTGGACGGCGTGTATCAGGGTCCCGGCGCCCCCGACGAGGACCGGCGCGGCGGGTTCGAGCGCGGGGGATGGCTAGCGCCGCACTCCGACGAGGAGATCGGGCGCTCCATCACCTCGGTGTACGAGCGCGCGGATGCGCTCCTCCTCGGGCGCGGGACCTGGGGAGATCTGGGAAGCATACTGGCCGCACCACGACAAGGGCGATCCCGTCTCCCACGGCATCAACGTCCTGCCCCAGTACGTGCCCTCGACCACGCTCACGGACGCGACGTCGCAGAACACCCACGTCAACAGTTCGCCGACGCTCGGCGCAAGCAGCCCACGCCGTACATGGACGGCTTGCGCTTCACGACTGGCGAGGTTGGTAGCGGCGCAGACCCCGACATCCGGGCCCTCTACGAGGACGACCTGGAGCAGGCCGAGAGGGAAGGGGAAGCAAAGGCCCGACCACCGAGCTCCAATGCCGAGGCTAGCCGCTCCCGTCGAGTCGTAGCTGGCGCTGCAAGTCGAACCGGCCCGGAACGGGCAGCTCCGTTCCTATGCGGAAGCGCGAGGCAACGAGTGGGCGGAATCGAAGAGCTGCAACGGGCTCTAGGCTCGGTCGTAGGCCTCGCGCAGCCAGCCGATGACCTCGGTGTCCAGCTCGTCGGCCGACGCCAATCGGACGCGGTGGGTGCACATCCCGCGGGTGGCCTCCAGCCGCCCTGCGGGCTCCACCCCCTTGAGGTTGAGGCCGATCTCGATGCGGCCCTTCGGCCCCGGACCGACGGTGCCGAACTGCTTCGAGCGGCGCAGGCTGACATACGCCTGCTTGGGCGCGAGCTCGACGTCCGAGCCGAAGCCCTTGGTCAGTGCGATGACCTGCTCGTGAAATGGGCGCAGCGCTGCCTTCGGGCCGGCGTACATCGCGTCAACCATCTTGTCGTCGCCGCCCGCGGCTGGGCCACGCCTGGCCGTGACGGCCACGCGGTTGGCGTTACCGTGGCTGAAGCTATGCTCTGCCTTCAGCCAGGCGATCATCTCCGCGTGCCGCTCGATGCCGGCGGCCGTGACCAATGCCGCCCACTCATCGACTGAGCGGCCCGTCGCCTTCTCTATATTGCGCGCCTGGGTCTCGAGGGCGTCCTCGACCGTCCCCATCGTCTGCTCCTCTCCAGAAAATCCTACCGCCTCAGCGTAGCCGCCCAGGATGACAGGCGCGCAGTGTTTCGGGCGATTGACAACAGTTCTACTCGCTGTTCGGGGCGCTGGCCGATCCGACACGGCAACAGGTCGTCCAGCTCCTGAGTGACGGCCCGCGGCGCGCCGGAGAACTGGCGTCGGCATCTGCGGGTGCTGCTCGAAGCAGGAATCGTCGCCGACGAACGCCCTCTTCGTGACGCCCGCACGCGAGTGTTCCGGCTCCGCTCGGAGTCGATCCTGGCGGTTCAGGCGTGGCTCGACCAGCTCCAGGCACACGGGGACGAACAGCTCGACTCCTTCAAGCGGCACGTCGAGCGGAGAGGCAGGACATGAGCGATACCCAATCCCGGTCGTCAGAGCTGGAGGTACGAGTCGACCCGGCGACGGCGTTCACCGCATTCACCGACGAGCTCGACCTATGGTGGGTCCGCGGGCCGATCAACAGTTACGGCGCGGGCAAGCTCGTGGCGATGCGCTGTGAGCCAGGCGTCGGCGGGCCGGCTTCTCGAGGTCTACGACCGGGACACCGGTGAAGGTCTGGAGCTCGCGCGCATCACGGCCTGGGAGCCGGGCAGGCATCTCGCCTGGCAGAGCTCGCTGGATGACGTGGCATCGATGTGCGGTTTGACCCCACCGACGTCGGCACGATCGTCCGCCTGGTGGCCACCCATCCCCGAGGGCGGAGCGGACGAGGGCGGAACCTCCGCCATCCGCGTTACCCCACGCTGGTTCGGGGCCTGGGTCGCCAAACGCGACACGACCACCCATGAGGTCCACGACCTCGCCCGATTCGCCCTTACCCTCCACTACGCACGGCCCGTTGCGGCCGCCCGCTGGCTGGCCGCCGCCTTCGACTTCGAGGCACCAAACGCCCTGCCGGAGGGGAGGACCTGCTCCCAGGAAGCGACGACGAACCTCCCTGGATCGAATTTCGCGTTGGCAACTGCTCACTCATGATCGACCAGCTGGTCGGCCCGCCGGTCAATCACAGCCATCTGACTCACATGCCGTGGGTGTTCGTGGACGACCTCGCGGCGCACCTCGCCCGTGCCCGTGACAACGAGGCCGCGATCGTCGAGGACATCTCGACGCATGGGTTCGAGTCGTACGTCGCCCTCGACCTCGAGGGTCGGAGCTGGCGGTTTGCGGCGGCTCGTCCAACCCAACCCCGGTAGAGCCGGTATCGATGACGGGACCACTCATCCACACGGTCGCGCGTGTTCAATTTATCGGGTCACGCGGACGCATATCTGAGAGGCAGCGGACCGCTCATGCCCCGCTATGCCGACGTGCCCGAAAGCTGGACGCCGGGCGATTTTCGTACCTCGGCCATCGCGTCAATTCTCCGACCGAAGCCGGCGATTCGAGCGTGGCACGCGGCCGACCCATTGCTATCGGTGGGACGGATCGGCGTCGAATCGCCAGCTGGTCGGCGAGCCGGTGAAGTCGGCCTCGTCGAGCCCGAAGACCCACAGAGGATGAACGCGAATAGTGCTGTTG
>JACCWY010000540.1 GCA_013697395.1 Chloroflexota bacterium
GTCGTTGACGAGCACGACCGGCACGGCCGCCGCCCGCAGCCGCTCGGCATGGCGGGGGGTCATTCGCGACGACGCGATCACGATGCCGTCGACGCGCCGCTCGACGAGCAGGTCGAGATGCTCGAGCTCGCGCGCCGGGTCGTCACCGCCGTTCGCCAGCACGATCCCGTAGCCGCGAGCGTGGGCGGCCGCCTCCACCGCGCGCACGACCTGTGGGTAGAACGGGTTCGTGATGTCGGTGATGACGAGTCCCAGGGTGCGCGTCTCGCGGAGCTTCAGCGCGCGGGCGATGCCCGACGGGCGGTAGTCGAGCTCGCGCGCCGCGGCGAGCACGCGCTCCCGCGTCTCGGGCCGTGCCGGCACCGAGCCGGACAGGACGCGGCTGACCGTCGCGGTCGAGACTCCCGACCGCGCCGCCACGTCGTCGATCGTCGCCGCCATCGCGTCCCCCTAGGTGTGCTGCGAGACGTACCCCGTCGGAGGCAGCGGTGGATCCGGGCGTGATCCGGCGATCTCCTCGAGCTCGTGCTGGATCTCCTCGAGCTCGGCGCCGCCGCCCATCAGCTCCAGGAGCTGCCCAGGCGTGAGATCGGCCTTGTCGAAGGTGCCCTTGGACGTCCCGCGATCGAGGATCGTGAATCGGTCGCCGACGGGAAAGGCGTGGTTGATGTTGTGCGTGATGAGGATGACGCCGACGCCGGTGTCCCTGGCGGTGGCGATGAAGCGCAGCACCACGGCCGCCTCCTTGACCCCGAGCGCGGAGGTCGGCTCGTCCAGGATCACGACCTTCGCCCCGAAGTGGATGGCCCGCGCGATCGCAACCGACTGGCGCTCGCCGCCCGACAGCGTCCCGACCGGCTGGGAGGTATCGCGCAGGTCGATTCCCATCTGCTTGAGCGCGGTGCGGGTGACCCGGTCGGCCTGCCGGACGTCGAAGGTCTTGAACGGGCCGAAGCCGCTGACCGGCTCGGCGCCCAGGAAGAAGTTCCGGCTGATCGACAGCAGCGGGATCATGGCCAGGTCCTGGTACACCGTGGCGATACCGCGCTGGAGGGCGTCCCGCGGAGAGCCGAGCACGACCTCCTCGCCGTCGACCAGGATCTGGCCCTCGTCCGGCGGGTGAACGCCGGACAGGATCTTGATGAGCGTCGACTTGCCGGCGCCGTTGTCGCCCAGCAGGCAGAGCACCTCGCCCGCCCGTACCGAGAGCGACACGCCGTGCAGCGCGACCACGCTGCCGAAGTACTTCGTCAGATCCCGCGCCTCGATGAGCGGGGCGCCGTTCTCGTTGGTCATGGCGTCGCTCCTTCTCAGTGCCGGGTCATCATCGCGCGCTGGCGGATGTAGTTGTTCACGATCACGGCGGCCAGGAGCAGGACGCCCAGGAAGGCCAGGTACCAGTCGCCGGGGATGCCGGCGAACACGATGCCCTGCCGCGTCATGCCGAGCGTGAGGGCGCCGAAGACGGCGCCGATGGCGCTGCCGTAGCCACCGGTCAGCAGCGTGCCGCCGATGACGGCGGTGATGATCGCCTCGAACTCTTTGTCGTTGCCGCGCAGCACGTCGCCGCTGCCGGCCTCGAGCACCTGGATCACGGCCAGCAGCGCGGCCGAGGCGGCGGTGGCCATGAACAGGACGATCTTGACCCGGTTCACCGGCACGCCGACGTTGCGGGCCGCGATGGCCGAGCCGCCGGCGCCGAAGATCCAGTTGCCGAACGAGGTGCGCAGCAGGATGAAGGTGGCCAGCAGGGCAAGGCCGATCCACCACAGGATGGCAACCGAGAACGGTCCGAGCTCGGCGGTGAAGATGCCGGCAATCGGGTCCTGTGAGACCGGTCCGGCCAGCCCGCCGACCTGGGTGCGGCCGGTGATCGCGCGAGTGATGCCGATGGTGAGCCCGCGCAGGATGAAGAGCGTCCCCAGGGTGACGATGAACGACGGCAGCCGCGTCCGAACCACGAGGTAGCCGTTCAGGAAGCCGATGCCGAGCGCGAACGCGAATGCAAGCAACACCGCCATCCAGACCGGCAGCCCCAGGGTGGTGATGCCGATTGCGACGACCATGCCGGCCGCGCCGATCACCGAGCCAACCGACAGGTCGAACTCCCCGGCGATCATCAGCAGCGCGACCGCCGAGGCGACGATCCCGACCTGCGCGGCGACCTCGAGGTAGGAGGCGGTCCCGGCCAGCGAGAGGAACCCGTTGCCGCCAGCCCAGACGGCGAAGACGATCCAGACCAGGATGGCGCCGATGATGGCGCCGATCTCGGGGCGGGCGAGCAGGACGCTGATGAGCCCGACGCGGCGAACGCGTTCGTCGGCGGGCGCCTCCGCGGTTGCCATGCCGATCAACCTCCTAACCGGTGGTTTGCGACACCGGGGCCGCCGCGCGGCCCCGGTGCCAGTTGGGTCAGCGGATGCCCTGCGAGCTCAGCTCGATCACCTGGGCCGCCGTGTCACCCGTCACGAATCCGGGACCGGTGCGCACGACGTCGCCGCCGCCGAGCAGCAGGCCGTATTGCACGAAGAGCGTCATGATGGTGACGCCCTGGTAGCCCTGCAGGTATTGCTGCTGGTCGATCGCGAACAGCATCGTGCCCGCGTCGATGGCCTCCAGGACCTCCGGCGACAGGTCGAACGTGGCCAGCTTGACCGCGTCGTTGCCCTCGAGGGCAAGCAGCGCGGGGGCTGCCCCCGTCGGACCCAGCGTCAGGATCCCGTCGATCGTCGGATCGGCGGAGATCGCCGCCTCGATGGTCGCCTGCGAGCTGGCCGGATCCGAGAGGTCGACCGCGATCGTCTCTGACGGGACGCCGCCCAGGCCTTCCGCGAAGCCCTCGCAGCGCAGGTCGAGGGCCGCGTTGCCGACTTCCTGGTTGACGCACAGCGTGTTCGTCACGCCCTCTGCGGCCATCCGCTCGCCGGCACCGACGCCGGCCTCGAACTCGGTCTGCCCCACGTGGGTAATGAGCCCGAGCTCCTCGAAGACGTCGCTGCCCGAGTTGATGCTCAGTACCGGAATGCCCGCGGCGATGGCGGCCTCGATCGGCTCACGGAGCGCATCGGCATCGGGGATCGAGACGATGATGCCGTCCGGCTCGGCCGCGACGGCCGTGTCGATCAGCTGCGCCATGGCGACGACGTCGAGGTCGTCGGACTGTGGTGCGCGGTAGTTGGCCGTGATGCCGAGGTCGTTCGCGGCGGCCTCCACGCCATTGGCGACGACCGACCAGAACGGGTCGGAGGCCTGGCCGTGGACGACGACCTCGATCACGATGTCGCCACGGCCGCTGTCTCCGCCGTCATCGGCCGGCTGGCTCGCCTGCTGCTGTGCGCCGCACGCCGCCAGCACCAACGCGAGTGCT
The DNA here is from genome assembly GCA_013697395.1 of Chloroflexota bacterium. GTDB lineage: Bacteria > Chloroflexota > Limnocylindria > QHBO01 > QHBO01 > JACDBZ01. Next base: position 3,368 of record JACCWY010000540.1, read on the forward strand.
GCCAGGGTGACGCTCACCTTCCTGATCCGCATGGGTCCGTTCCTCCAAGTTCTCCGTTGCCGTGGATGGTGCGTCGATGCTCAGGGCCGATTGCTCGTCACGTCACCTCCGCGAGCTGAACCGGCCGGTGCTCACGCAGCGATCGGGTGGCCGCCACCGCGACGCGCGCGGCCTCCAATCCGTCTCGCGCCGTGCAGGCGCTCTCCTCCTCGCCGCGTGCGACGCGCAGGAACGCTCGAACCTCGTCGGCGTATGCGTTGTGGAAGCGGTCGATGAATTGCGACCATGCCGGCCCAGCCGGCGGAGGCACCCCGGGCTCCAGCGAGCGCAGCGGCATGCGGGGCCCCAGGCCGATGCTCACCGAGTCGCCCGAGCCGAACAGCTCGGTGCGGATGTCGTACCCGAGCGGGTCGTGGCGCGTTGCCGACAGGATCGCGCGGGTCCCGCCCGACAGCCGAAGGGTTGCCACGGCCGTGTCGACGTCGTCGTACTTCGAGTACACCGGGAAGCCGAGCACGGCGCCATCGGCGTACACCTCCTCGACCTCCTGGCCGGTCAGCCAGCGTACGACGTCGAAGTCGTGGATGCTGAAGTCGTTGAAGATGCCGCCCGAGACGGGGATGTAGGCCTCGTGCGCCGGCTCCGGATCGTGCCCGGCCAGGCGCACCACGTAGAGCGTTCCGAGAGAGCCGTCAGTGACCAGGCGCCGCGCCTCCAGGTACGCGGCGTCGAACCGTCGCTGGAAGCCAAGCTGGAACCGGATGCCGGACGCCTCGATCTCCTCGACCAGCCGTCGGGTCTCGTCCAGGTCGGTGGCGAGCGGCTTCTCGCAGAAGACGGGAATGCCGCGGCCGATGCCGGCCCGGATGAGCTCGGGATGCGCACTGCTGCTGGCGGCGATGACGAGCGCGTCGGCCGATGCGATGGCCTCCTCGATGCCGGCGCACTCGGCGCCGACGGACGCGGCGACCGTGGCCGCGCGGGCCGGATCCGCGTCGGCGACGACGAGCGATCCCGGCTCGAGCAGGCCCGAGAGGATGCCGGCGTGCATGGCGCCGATACGCCCGGCGCCGAGCTGGGCGATGCGCATCAGGCCACCTCCAGCCGGGCGAGGCCGGGGATCTCGTCGAGCGCGACGCGACGACGCTCCACGTGCGACCGCGTGGCGGCGACGGCGATCCGCATCGCCTCCAGCCCGTCTCGGGCGCTGCTGGCCGGGGGCCGGACGCCGCGGCAGCACGCCAGGAAGGCGACGAGCTCCGCGCGGTAGGCGGGCTCGAAGCGCTCGAGGTACCCACGCCACGGATCGACGGGGGCGCTCCAGTCGGCATGGAAGGCCGGAGTGCGGGGGGAGAGGCCCCCGGTCACCGCCGCCCGCTCGGAGAGAAGCTCGATCCGGCAGTCGTAGCCGGACGGGTTCAGCCACGCAGCATCCAGCACGGCCAGGGTGCCGCCGGCAAGGCGCATGGTGACGATGGCGCTCTCGATCTCGCGAGGATCGACCGGGCGGCTGCCGTCTCGGCGCCTGGCCTCGGCCGAGACCTCGGTCACCTCCTGGCCGCTCAGCCAGCGGACCATGTCGAAGTCGTGGATCGACGAGTCACGGAAGGTCGGAGCAACCTCCGGCGGGGGACCGGGCCCCGCGGAACGTGGCGAGATCAGCGGATCATGGGCGGTCAGCTGGATGGTGTGGATGCGACCGGCGGCGGCGGCGCGCGCCGCGACGAAGCCGGCATCATGGCGGCGCTGGAAGCCGACCTCCAGGTGGGAGCCGGTCTCCTCCACGCGGTGGGTGAGCTCGATGGTGCTGGCGAGCGACTCCGTCAGCGGCTTCTCGCACAGGACGTGGAGGCCCGCGTCGAGCGCGGTCTCAACTGCGGCACGGTGAAGCTCCGGCGGGGTCGCGATGATGACGGCGTCGACTGACTCGACCGCATCCGCAAACGTCGCGGCCCGGCCGCCGGCTCGTTGAGCCACCTCCTCGGCGCGGGACGCATCGGCGTCGACGACGTAGAGAGCCTCGACGTCGTCCATTGCCCCGAGCAGGTCGGCGTGCATGCCGCCCATGCTGCCGGCGCCGATTACCGCGACCCTCATCGGTCGAGCTCGCGCAGCGCGTAGTCCAGCACGCGCCGCCCGACTGCCGCTGCCTCTGACGGCCGCAGCCAGGAAGAGTCCTGCTCGACCATGAGCCAGCCGCCGTAACCGACGGCGTCGAGCATGCTGAGGACGCCATGGAGGTCGAGCGCCCCGTTGCCGAGCTCGGTGAAGATTCGTTCGCGCACGGCCTCCCCGAAGCCGCTGAGCTCGCCCGCGCGCAGGCGCGCAAGAACCGATGCGTCCACGTCCTTGAGATGCACGTGCGTGACGAGCGGCCCGAAGGCGCGGATGGCGCGGGCCGGCTCGCCGCCGCCGACGAGGTAGTGGCCGACGTCCAGGCACAGCCCGGCCCCGGTGTCCGGCAGCCGGGCGGCGAGCGCCGCGACCGCGTCGGGCGCCTCGATCCAGGTGGCCGTGTGCGGATGGAAGGCGACCCTGACCCCCTCGGGGGCCGCGTCGACCACGCCGGCGAGAAGCGTGGCCAGGCCCGCGTACGCGCTCGCCTCCCACTGCGGCGCGCCGACACTGACCCGGCCGCTGACGGCGTCACGCTCCCCACCACCATCGATCGCCACCACCAGCACCTCGCCGCCGCCCGCAACCAGCCGCGCCAGGTC
>JACCWY010000546.1 GCA_013697395.1 Chloroflexota bacterium
CGGACTTCGAGCCGAGCGCGCGCAACGCCGTCGGCGCGAACGGATCGTCGATCCCGGGGTGGAGCGGCGGCTCCATCCACGGCGCCGCGATCGCCGCCGGCACGTCGATGCGCACCGGCGCCGCGACCACCTGCTGCGGCGGCCGCAGCTGCGGCGGCGGCGACGATCCGCCGCACGCGATCAGCATCACGGACACCGAAACAGCGACGCGCCCCATCTCGTCCCGCGTACCACGAACGCCGTATGCTGCGTCATGGCGATGCAGCGGCTGGAAGCGGACCTCGAGGTCGGGGCGTTCGGCCTCACGCTCGACGGACCGACCCGGCGCCTCGACTTCCCGCGCGGCGAGATGGACAACCTGCGCGGCAGCGCGGGCGGCCTGCTCTACGGCGCGCGCGAGGTCGTGATGGATCACCTCCACACCCACCTCGATCGCACGCACTGGGCCGCGAGCGCGGCGAGCGCCGGCGACGTCTACCTGCGCACGGCCGACGACACGATGGTGCTCGCGATCGATCGCGTCGAGATGCCGAACGGCGTGCAGCTCACGCAGTCCGCCGAGCGCGGCGTGGAGCTGATCGCTGGCCACGTGTCGTTCCACGACGTGCGCCTCACGATCCCGAGCTTCGAGGCGCTCCGCGGCAAGCCGACCACCGTGCTGGCCGCCGACGTCCTGCGCAAGGCCGCCGACGTGCCGCTGCGTCAGGAGCGGCTGCGCGCGCTCGACTCGCTCAGCGGCGAGCTCGGCCTGCGGCTCAACGTGAAGCTCGACCTGCCCGTGGTCGGTGGCCGCACGCTCGACCAGAAGCTGCGGATCCCGATCGAGAACGGCACGCTCGACTTCCGCGCGCTCGAGGACAGCCTGTCCTGGCTGGAGGGCAAGTTCGTCAACCTGGAGGTGAAGGGCGATCGCCTCGTCCTGAGCTGGAAGGTGCCGATCTTCGGCAAGGACCACGAGATCATCTCGTGGCAGCTCGACGCCGATGCCCAGGCGCTCGCGCCGTTCGAGCGGGTGCCCCTGCGGTCGCTCGCCGACTTCCGGCCGACCGGTCCGGCCAAGCCGGTCGAGGCGTCCAAGAAGAAGTCGGCGCTGCGGTCCCTGGCGCTGCGCGACATCCTCGTGGACCTGTCGATGGCCGCGCCGCGGAGCGTCGAGATCGGCGAGGGCACCCTCCGGTTCGGGGGCGACGGCCAGTCCGGGCTGGTCGGCCTCAAGCTGACCGGCAACCTCACCCAGGGCCCCGGCGGCCTGACCGGTTCGCTGAACGTGCTCGACATGACCGCGAAGGACATCGCGCTAGGGCCAATCAACCTCACCGTCGATCGGCTCAACCTGGGCGCCATCGAAGACATCACGGTGGCGTTCGACGGCTTCCGTCCGATCGGGCTGACCGCCACGATCCACCGCATCACGGCCACGAACCTCGCGCTCCACATCTGATCGCGGCGCAGACAGCCCCGCGGGAGCCCCGCGGGATCGTTCGCGAACGATCGGTGTCCGGAACCGATCAGTGTCCGGCGATCCAAGTGTGCGAGAAACCAGAGTTCCAAATCCGGCACGCGGCGTGAACAAAGGTGGCTCATGCTTCACTTCGCCCCCGCCCCGTCGCCCTCCCCGATCCATCCCCTGGACAACCCGGTCGACCTGCTGTTCTCGGTGCTCGAGCACTCCGAGACCAGCGTCCTCGTGGTCGATGCCGGCTGCCGCGCCGTCTACATGAACGCGAGCGCGCGCTCGGTCCTGGAGTCCCCACTCGGGCTCGTGCCGAGCTGGCTCGCGGACGCGCTGCCCGCCCTGCGCGCGCAGCTGGACCGGTCCGGCCAGGTGGTCGACCGCATCGTCCACGACGGTTTGACGCTGCGCGTCCGGCTGCGCGGCCTGCCCCGCCCCGGCGTGGTGCTGGTCGAGCTCCACGTGGCGCACGGCAGCAATGGTGGTCGCGAGGTCGCCGAGCAGCTGTCGCGGAGCCTGGCCCTGACCATCACGGACGCGCGCCTGCTCGCGATGCTCTGGCAGGGGCTGTCGAACGAGGAGATCGCGGTGCAGCTGTCGGTGCGGACCGGGACGATCAAGTCGCGGCTGTTCCGGCTCTACCAGCG
>JACCWY010000560.1 GCA_013697395.1 Chloroflexota bacterium
GGCATCGCCCAGCGGCGCGCCGGTGTCGATGACCACGTCGGCGACCTCGTACAGCCGCTTGCCCGACGAGTGCCGCGGCTGCACCTCCGAGGAATGGGGGCGCGAGGTGACGCCCACCACGGTCAGGCCCTGCGCTTTCGCGGTGTGCGCCATATCGAGGATGACCGCGTTGATGCCGGAGTGGCTGAACAGGATCAGGGTGTCGGCCGGATCGAGACGGTGGGCCTCGAGGATCGCCTGCCCGTAGCCTTCCTGGCGGTGCAGGAACCGGTATTGCGCCACGCCCATGTCGCCCCACACGTGGTGCAGCAGGGTGATCGGCAGCTCGGCGATGGCGTGGAAGCCTACGAGACTGCCGCTGCGCGGGAAGGCCTCGAGGGCCGGGATGGCGCCGTGCCCGGTGCCGAACAGGTGGACGAGCTTGCCGTCCCCGATGCTGCTGGCGCATGCCTCCGCGGCCTGGCGGATGGCCGGGAGCTGGGTCCGCTCAACCTGGTCGAGCAGCTCTCTGGCGCGATTGAAGAAGGCAACTGCGGTCACGATTCCTCCTGCATGAAGGTTGCGAGAATGTCGAGACTGGCGGAAACAAGCCGTTTCTCGGCGGCTCGTCGTCGCTCGAGCGGCATCCGTCGTTTGGTGGGCCCGTCGACGCTGCACAGACACAGCGATCCGGCACGCACCCCGAGCGCGCGGCCCACGGCGAGGACCGCTGAGGTTTCCATGTCGGTCGCGATCACTCCGCGCTCACGGAGCGATGCGGCGCGCGACTCCACGCGGGAGGCGACTTCCGGGCGGAGCGCGACGAGATCGGTGTAGAAGCCGTCGAACGAGGCCACCCGCCCGCTGCGGTGCGGCTCACTGCGGCCGTCGAGGACGGTCCGCGCATGGGAGAGCAGCGCCTCGTCGGGGCGCACCCGCTCATCGCCGCCGTACAGCGTGGAGGTCGATTCGACGCTCAGTGCATCCTCGGCCAGGACGAGCATGCCGATGGGGATCTCGCCCAGCGACATGACCGTTCCGGCACGCAGCACCGAGCGCACGCCCAGCCAGGCGAGCTCCTCGAGTACGACCGCCGCGATCGGAGCCCCCATGCCGAAGGAGCAGACCGTGATGCGCGCGCCCCGATACGACCCGGTCACTGTGCGCAGCGCGCGGTCGGCACCCAGCAGGCGCGATCCATCGAGCGCGTCGGCGAAGAGATCGACCCGCCCCGGATCGCCGACCAGGATCGCGCGGTCGGCAACCTCGTCGGCCGTCACGTTCAGGTACCACGCGCGACGGGTCATGCCTCCCGGCCTCCCGCTGCGGCCGCGGCCGCCAGGAGGGTCTGGCGTGCAACGCCCGCGGCGTACGCGCCGGCCTCCGCCGGCGGCAGGTCGCGAAGGCGAGCGGCCAGCAGGCCGGCGAAGAAGGCGTCTCCGGCGCCGGTGGGATCGGCGACCTCCGCGGGCTCGATGGCTCCGGAGACCTCTCCGGCGTCGCTGACGATGCGCCAACCCGCGCGCCCACCGGTGATCGCCACCCATCCCGCGCCACGCTCGCGCAGCGCCGACGCGCCGTGCGCCGCGTCCATGTCGAGCTGGGTCGCGACGAACGCCATCTCCGCGGCGTTGAGGCACACCAGCTCCGCCCGGATGAGCTCCGCGCACAGGCCCGGGGGGAAAGCGTCGGCATCGGCCTTGACGCTCCAGGCCAGCGGCCCGGCACTCCCTCGCGCATCGAGCAGCTGTTGCGTGACCGCCGCGGGGCTGACGGTGATCGCCAGCCAGCGCGCGTCGGTAACCTGGGCCGCGAGCTCTGGACCGATGCGCTGCGACGCGGCGGCGCTGGGGTGGAAGTAACAGGCGGCTTCGCCCGCCGGGTCGTAGAGGAGGAGGCTGCGCGGCGTCTCGCCGCTGCCGACCTCGATCCCCAGCGGATCGACCCCGTCGGCGAGCAGCCGATCGCGGTAGGCGGGACCCTCCGGGTCGTCGCCCAGCCACGTGACCAGCCCTGCGCGGAAGCCCAGCCGCGCCAGCGCACGTGCGACGTTCGGTCCGCAGCCGCCGTCCCTCAGCGGCGGTTCGGCATTGCCTGCGATGAGCCCGGTCTCCGCGGCGCCGGCAATCCGGCTCGTGCGGTATGACCGGTCGAGGCTGGCATAGCCCGACACCATGACGTCCAGCAGCGGCCGGCTCACGGCCTTGCCTCTGGCTCGTCGCGCAGCCGCCGCACCGCCTCGTCGACCTCGATCACTTCGCCGAGATAGCGCTCCACGTCCTCGAGCGAGGCATCGTGCAGGTGCGGCCGGTTCGAGTTGACCGCTCCGCGAGCCAGGATCGGTCGGATGCCGTTGGCGAAGGCGTCCTGAACCGTGGCGCGAATGCAGACGTTGGTCTTGACGCCGGCGATCACCACCTCGTGAACGCCCTGCTCGGCGAGCAGCAGCGCGAGCTCGGTGCCGAAGAAGGCGCTGTATCGGCGCTTGCGGATCTCCGGCTCTCCTTCGAGCGCCTCGAACCCCGAATAGGGCGCCGCGTCGAACGATCCGGCATAGCTGTGGCCCGGAAGCTTGCGGCCCTCGTGGTCAGCCAGCCCTGGCCAATGGCCCTCGCGCGCGTGAACCACGAGCCGCCCGCCTGCCCGCGCAGCATCCAGCAGCTCACGCAGGGCGGGGACGATCGCCAGCGCTTCGGGGTAGTGGAACTCGCCGCGCGGGTCGAAGAAGGAGTTGTTGACGTCCACCAGGAGCAGCGCGAGGCGGTGGGCCGGCTGCGCCTCACCGAACTGCCGGTTGGTCACCGATGTGGTCGTCATGCCGGCACCGCCTCCATCTCCTGTCGATGACGCGCGATGGCCACCGCGGTGAGCACGATCACCACCACGACATAGGGCAGCGTCTGCACCAGCTGGACGGGCACGCCGAAGCCCTGGAGCCGGACCTGCGCCGCGTCGAAGAAACCGAACAGGAACGCCGCGGCGGCCGTCGGCCACGGCCGCGCGGCTCCGAAGTAGAACGCCGCCAGCGCGATGAAGCCTCGTCCGCCCGTCATCGTGGTGCTGAAGAGGGCGACGACTCCGATCGCCAGTTGCGCCCCGGCCAGGCCGGCGAAAATGCCGGCGACGACGCTGCTCGCATCGCGCCAGCGTAGCGCCCGGATGCCGGCCGCCTCGGCTGCCTCTCGATCGGCCCCGGATGCCCGCAGCCGAAGCCCCCAGCGGGTGCGATATAGGAACCAGGCGGTCAATGGGATGGTGAGCCAGGCGAGGTACGTCACCGGGTCACGCCCGGACAGCACACGACCGATGATGGGGATCCCGTCCACGACGGGGATGGTGATGCGGGGAAGACGCGCCAGATCGGCCGGTGCCAATGTCCCGAAGACGTCGAAGACGACCGGCAGGAGGTAGCCGAGGAGCCCGGCGACGACGATATTGAGCCCGAACCCAACGATGATCTCGTTCGCGCCGAGGCGCGTCACGAGCAGGCTGAAGGGCAGGGCCACCAGAGCCCCGGCGAGCATGGCGGCCAGGACCGCCAGCACGACGCTGCCGGTCTGCCAGCTGACGACCACGGCCGCGAAGGCGCCCGCCAGCATCTTCCCTTCCAGACCGATGTTGACGATCCCGCCCTGGCGGTTGATGGCGCCGCCGAGGGCGGCGAGGAGGATCGGCGTACTGATCGTCGCCGCCGCAACGAGGGAGTTGTAGAGGATCTCGATCATGGTCGCGGCCCAGCCTCGGCACTCGGCGCCTCTGCCGGTGCGATGCTCACCGCCGGCGTCACGCCGGCGTGGCGCAGGAGGCGGATCCGCGTGAAGTCGAGCACGGCGAAGATCATGACTGTCCCCGAGAGCACGTTGACGAGGTCGAGGGGGATGTCACTGAAGAGTTGCATCATCGCCGCCCCATTGTTGAGGCCCCCAAAGAAGAGCGCGGCGAGGACGCAGCCGATGGCGGTGTTCCGCCCCAGGAGCGCGACCGCGATGCCGGTGAAGCCAAATCCGGGCGAGAAGCGGTCAATGAAGCGGCCGTTCACGCCCAGCACCTGGATCGCGCCCGCCAGGCCACCGATGCAGCCGGCGACGACCATGGCGATGAGGATGACGCGCCGCAGGTCGATGCCACTGGCCGCCGCGAAGCGCGGGCTCGAACCCGCCAGGTCGAGCCGATAGCCGAGGGTGGTGCGGCTCATGACGAACCAGAAGAGGCCGGCCAGCAGGAGCGCGATGAGGAACCCGGCGCTCAGCTGGCTCGGTGGCGCCAGCGAGCCGAGGCGGGCCTCGGGTGCCACGATAGGACTCATCGAGTTCGCCGTCCCGACCGCCAGGAAGGGGCCGTTGACCAGGTACGACGTCAGGCTGATGGCGACGAAGTTGAGCATGAGCGTCGTCACGACTTCGTCGACCCGCCAGCGAGACCGCAGGATCCCCGGTACCAGGCCCCACACGCCTCCCGCCAGCAGCGCCGCCAGGAATGCGAGACCGATGAGCGCGAATCCGGGCAACCCGCCCAACGTGAAGCCGACCCAGGCGCCGGCAAAGGCCCCGAAGTAGAGCGAGCCTTCGACGCCGATGGTGAAGACCCCGGCGCGGAAGGCGAAGGCGGTCGCCAGACCGGTGAGCAGGATCGGAGTGGCCTGCGAGAGCGAGTTCGCAATGCCGGACCCGCTCCCCCAGGACTGGGTCAGGAGCAACCCATAGGTGTCGATCGGGTTCCGGCCGGTGAGGAGCAGTACCACGGCTCCCACGAGGAGCGCCGCCGCGAACGGGGCAAGGAGCAGGCCGCCACGGGCGAGGCGGATGCTCACGCGGCCGTCTCAGCCCCGGTCATCAGGCGACCGAGCCGCTCCACGTCCACCTGCTGTCGCGCGAACTCGCCGACGAGGCGGCCCTCGTACAGGACGGCGATGCGGTCCGCCAGCCGCAGGAGCTCGCTCAGCTCCTCGGAGATGAGCAGGATCCCTACGCCGCGCTGGCGCAGCTGTAGCAGCTGCTCGTGGAGGAAGGCCGTGCCGCGCACGTCCACGCCGCGCGACGGGTGGGCGCACAGCAGCGCCACCCGCGCCCTGTCGAGCTCACGTCCCACGACCAGCCGCTGGGCGTTGCCGCCGGACAGCGATCGCATCGGCGCGCTCACCCCGCTGGCGATCACCCGGTAGCGATCGATGAGTGAGCGTGCGTAACTCCGCATTGCCGCCGGCGAAGTGATTCCGTACCTGGAGAGCGGCCGCTCGTCGATGCGGAGCGCCACCGCGCTGCGGGTGAGCGGTCCATTCAGATCACACCCCTCGCTGCGTCGGTCTTCCGCGACATAGGCCAGTCCCAGTCGGCGGCGTCGCGCGACACTGAGCGCGGTGGCGTCACGCTTGGCGAGCTCGATTCGTCCCGCTGCTGGACGCCGCAGCCCCAGGACCACGTCGATCAGCTCCCGCTGCCCATTGCCCTCCACGCCCGCGATGCCCACGATTTCGCCGCGGCGCACCCCGAGGCTCACATCGTTCAACAGCGGCCGGCCGGCCGGCCCGCGCAGCGTCACGCCGCGCAGCGCCAGCGCCAGCGACGCGTCGTCGGGCACCGGGGAGCGCTCCACCGCCGCCTCGTCCTCGGTCACGCGGGTGAGCTCCGCATCTCCGACCATCAGGCCGGCAAGCCGATGGGCGTCGGTCTCCCCGACCGGCAGGCTGGCCACCACCCGACCGCGGCGCATCACCGTCACCCGGCCCGCGATGCTCAGCACCTCGCGCAGCTTGTGGCTGATGAAGAGGATTGTGCGGCCCTCGCCGGCCAGCTCGCGTAGGACAGCGAACAGGTCGTCCACCTCGCCGGGAGTGAGCACGGTCGTCGGCTCATCGAAGATGAGCAACCGCGCGTCGCGGTACAGGAGCCTCATGATCTCCAGGCGCTGCCGCTCGCCGACTGAGAGGCGACGGACCGGCTCGTCCCAGTCGACCTTCGTCCGCAGTCGCGCGGCGAGCTGCGCTCCCCGCTGCCGGGCGGCGCGGCGATCGAGGACCGGGCCGCGGCTCGGCTCCGCGCCGAGGACCAGGTTCTCCAGAGCGCTCAGCGCGTCGATCAGCTGGAAGTGCTGCTGCACCATGCCGATCCCCTGCTCGATCGCGGCGGCTGCGCTGCCGGGCAGCAGCGCCACGCCGCCGAGCGACACCGAACCGCTGTCGGCCCGCTCGAGCCCCGCCACGATCCGCATCAGGGTCGTCTTGCCAGCCCCGTTCTCGCCCACGATGGCGTGGATCGTCCCGGCCGGCACCTCCAGGTCGACGGCGTCGTTGGCGACGACCGTCTCGAAGCGCTTGTTGACGCCGTTGACCTTGAGGTAGGCCCCTTGCCGCATCGGATGGCTGAGATCGGACCGGCTACTCGGAGAAGAAGTCCGGGTAGCCCTGCTCGATCACGTTCCAGACCTCGATCTCACCGCTGATGATCTTGGCCTCCAACTCCTCGACCTGGTCGATGTAGTCCTGCGGGACGGCCTCGTTGATCGGCCCGAGCTCGACTCCGCCGGCCTCGAGGTCGAGGGTCACGGTCGCGCCGCCCTCCAGCGTTCCTTCCACCACGCCCTTCACCGATTCATAGACCGCGGTATCGGTGCGCTTGACCATGCTGGTCAGGACCGCCTCCGGCGCGATCGGGCTCTGGTCGGTGTCGACGCCGATGGCGTACACGCCCGCGTCCTGAGCCGCCTGGATGACGCCGAGCCCGGCGCCGCCCGCGATCTGGTACACGATGTCGGCACCCTGCTCGAACATCGCCTCGGCAGCGGCCCGACCCTTGGCGGCGTCGCCGAAGTCGTTGGTGTAGCTGGTCAGCACCTGCACGTCGGGGTTGACGTCGGTCGCGCCCTGGATGAACCCGACGATGAACTTGTCAATGCCGGTCGACTTCGTTCCGCCCACGACGCCGACGACGAGATCTTCGTTGATGCCTTCGATCGAGGTGTCCCCGGTCACGAGTGCCGCCAGCGCGCCGGCCAGGTACGAGCCCTCGTGCTCGGCGAAGACGAAGCTGGTGACGTTGTCGCCCTCGACCGGCAGATTCATGAAGGTCCAGGCGGTGTCCGGGAACTCGGGCGCCACCGCGGCCAGTGGCTCCGCCGTGCTGAACTCGAGGTCGATGACGAGGTCGAAGGCGGCCTGGCCGGCCTGGCGCAGCAGCGCCTCACCCTGGCTGACGATGTCCGGTGACTCGATGCGCTGCGCCTCGATGCCGAAGTCGGCCTCGGCGCGGGTGAGCCCCTCGTTCGCGAGGTCGTTATAACTCTGGTCGCCGAGGCCGCCCTGGGCGATGACCATCGCGACCTGGAGATCGCTTGCCGGCGCCGCCGATTCCGACTCCACCGCGGCTGCTGGCGGCTGCGCGCCGCTCGCCTCCGGAGACGCGCTGGATGTGCCTCCGCCGCAGGCGGCGAGCAGCACGACCCCGGCTCCGAGTGTCCCAAGGATCCTGATTCGTGGCATGGGTTGCTAGCTCCTTCTCATTCCGCCATGGCCGCCGCGGGACGGCGCTCCAGCTGAACTACGTAGTCGTACTTGTCACCCAGGTAGACGGCCCGGACCGCCTCCACCAGCGTCCCGGCCTCGTCTCTGCTCAGGCGCAGCACGCTCATCACCGCTGTTCGATCCGGTACCTCCAGCAGCGCGGCCTCGCGAAGGCTGGCGGCGCGCGCCAAGAGATGCTCCTCGGCCCACGAGAGCCGATGGCCGTGCGACTCGAGTGCTCCATAGAACGCGAACCCCTCCGTGCCGAGCGCGTCGGGCGTCAGGCCGATCTCGTCCGCCACCAAAGCCGGCGTTGCAGTCACATGCAGGCCGATGGGCGTGCCGTTCGCGAGCCGCAGACGGACGAAGCGCACCAGCGGGATGGCCCCGAAGAACCGGCCCATGCCGTCTTCATCCTGCGCCACCGCCGGGACGCTCCACTCGTCCGGTGCCAGCCGGTCGAACGCCAGCAGGCGGCTCGCCGAGCGCAGGCCCTGCTGTGCCAGGTGCTCGCTGAACGACGTGAGATCGGGAAGCGAACGTGCCAGGCGCGGGATCGCGACGAACGTGCCGCGACCCTGGTGGCGCTCGATCCGCCCCTCGCGGCTCAGCTCTGAGAGCGCCTGTCGCACCGTGGCGCGACTCACCCCGAACCGCTCCTGAAGCTCGAGCTCGCCGGGTAGCGGGTCCCCCGGCTGGAGTCCCTGCACCGCGATCAGCTCGCGCACACCATCTCGCACCTGGAGGTAGAGCGGGATGCCTGTGTCGCGTGCCAGCCTGGGTGAGGTGGAGGTCACCATAGGGCTCATTCTGCCCTTGTTCGGTCATCCGTACAAGTGGTAGGGTACTCCGGATGGGACGGGGGTAGCACGGAGGAGGGCAGGATGCGGTTCGAGTTCGGAGCACGTCAAATCGCGATCATTGCGCTGTCGACCGCGCTGTACGCGGTCCTCAACTGGTTCTCGGCGGCCTTTCAGGTCGTGCCGGGCGCCTCGCTTGTCTTCCCGGCGACCGCCATCGCGATCGTCATGACCATGTGGTTCGGGTTCTGGGGCGCGCTCGGTGCTTACTTCGGGACCATCATCGGGAACTTCGCGTGGGGCACCGCGCTCCAGGTGGGAATCACCGGCGGCGTACACGACATGATTGAGGGCATGATCGTGGCGGCGCCGTTCTTCATCTGGGCGTTGCGTCGGGATCTCCCCAACGTCTCGACGCTTGCCATCTATGTCGTCCTGGCTGCCATCGGCACCGGCGCCAACGCGCTGCTAGGCAACCTGAACTACGTGCTGTGGGGCGTCTATCCGCTTGATGCCGTGGTCGCGGGCATCTGGCCCTGGTGGCTGGCGGACTTCGTCGCCGCCCTTGTGCTGGGAATTCCGCTGCTGCGCTTCCTCACGCCGTTCGTGCAGCGCACCGGCCTGTACCACCAGCATTTCTTTGCGCGAGCCGGCTACGAGCAGCTGGACGCTGCGTGACCATTCGGGCTGCCGCGTGACCGAAGCG
>JACCWY010000119.1 GCA_013697395.1 Chloroflexota bacterium
AACAATGAGTGCGGGGGCCCGGTTATGGCGTCCTACTCCGTGACCGCGTCCCGGCCGCTTTCTTCGCTCGGACGAGTGCGGCGATCGCCAGGACCCGGTGTCATCAGGCACTGCCGTCTTGTAGGGATCAGGGCGCGCGCCGATCGCCCCGCGCCCGATACTGCATGGGAGGACACACAACCGGAGGTGAACCCCTTGAAGCTGCGCCTCAGCCACACCCCGTGAGGGAGCCCGATTCAGCAGTGCCGGCGCCGGCTGGACGAGCGGGCATGCGGCTGCTCACTCGATTGCCCTGGCTCGTGACTGTGGCGCTCGTCGTGGGGATTGGGATCAGTCAGCTGATCCTCACGGTTGGCGACTGGCACCTGCGCGACGCGGGGGCGTACTGGGAGGCGGCGATGCGGCTCCGCGAGGGCGAGCCGCTGTATCCAGTCCTCACCGACACCGAGGCGTCCGAGGTATACCGATACGCGCCGTGGTTGGCGTGGGCATGGGTGCCCCTCACCCTCCTCCCGCGCGAGGCGGTCCACGTCATCTGGTCGATCGTCCTGCTGGTAGCGTCGGCGGCTGCGTTGAGCCCGCTTGCCCGCCGGCGAGCGTGGCTGGCCGTTGCCCTCTTCCTCCCGATCCTCGTCGGCATCTCCGCCATCGGGAACGTGCAGCCGCTGATCGTGGCGGGTGTGGTGCTCGGCGTTGAGCGTCGCAGCGGCCCGCTCTGGATCGCGGCCGGCGCCTCGCTCAAGGCCGTTCCCCTGCTGCTGGTGATCACGTACCTCGGCCGTCGCCAATGGCTCCGCGCGCTGATGACGCTGGCCCTGACCGGCGCACTGGTGGCGCCGATGCTCCTCTACGACCTGAGCTCGTACCCCACCGGCGCAGGCGGCGCCTCAATGTTCTTCGATGCGCCCCTCCTCCACGGCCTGGTCGTGGCCGGCGGGATCCTGGCCAGCGTCCGCCTCGCGAAGACGCGTTGGGCATGGCTGGCGTCGTCGGCGACCGTTGCCCTGGCCCTTCCGCGGTTCTTCGTGTACGACCTGACGTTCCTGATGACCTCGTTCGCGGAGCCCGGCTTGCCGTCCAGGAATGGGCCGAAGACCTGACGATGGGCCTACTGCCTTCCAACCGGCGACGTGTACCGTTATGGTCCTGGCGCGCGCATGCACCACGGAACAAACCATATGCCTCCTGAACCCCAACAGCCGGAAGTCGTAATCGTCGGTGGCGGCGGACACGTCGGGCTGCCCTTGAGCCTCATGTTCGCTCGCGCCGGCCTGCGCGTTGGCATCTACGACACGTCGCAGGAGACCGTCGATCGCATCTGTCGCGGCGAGATGCCGTTCCTCGAGATCGGCGCCGAGGAGCTCCTCGCGGAGATGCTGGCGACCGGCCGCCTGACCGTCAGCACGCAGCCCGAGCTGCTGTGCGACGTCGCGCAGGTGGTGGTCGTGATCGGCACCCCGATCGACGAGTTCCTGAACCCATCGATGGCCATCTTCGAGCGCGCGGTGGCGCAACTGGCGCCCTACCTGGCGGACGATGCCCTCGTCGTCCTGCGCAGCACCGTCTACCCGGGCACGACCGCATACGTGGCCCAGGCGCTTGCCGATCATGGCAGGCGCGTCGACGTCGCCTTCGCGCCCGAGCGGATCGCGGAGGGGCACGCGCTCGAGGAGCTCGGCAGCCTGCCCCAGATCATCGGCGCCGATGGCGAGCGTGCCGGCGACCGCGCGGAGAGGCTGTTCGCACACCTGGGAGCCCAGATCATCCGCACCACCTCGAAGGAGGCGGAGCTGACGAAACTGTTCACGAATGCCTGGCGGTACATGAAGTTCGCGATCGCCAACCAGTTCTTCATGCTCGCCCACGATGCCGGGGTCGACTACAACCGCGTGCTCGCCGCCATCCGGACGAACTACCCGCGCGCCGCCGACCTGCCGAGCCCTGGCTTCGCGGCCGGCCCGTGCCTCCTGAAGGACACGATGCAGCTCGCGGCGTTCACGACCGACCATTTCCCGCTCGGGCAGTCCGCCATGCAGATTAACGAAGGCCTGCCGGCGTACGTGGTCGCCGCCATGGAGCGCCGATATGGCTCGCTGAAGGGTCGGACGATCGGCCTGTTGGGGATGGCCTTCAAGGCGGAGTCTGATGACGTCCGCTCCAGCCTGTCGTACAAGGTCCGAAAGCTCCTCGCCTGGAAGGGGGCGACCGTGCTCTGCACCGATCCGTATGTCGATGACGCCAGGCTGATTCCGTTGGAGCGGGTCATGGCGGACGCCGAAGTGCTCGTGCTGGGCGCGCCGCATCGCGCCTACCGCGGGCTCGAGATCGGCGGCCGGGACGTCGTCGACGTGTGGGGTGTGACGGGCCATGGAATCCAGCTGTGAGGATCCTGGTCACCGGCGCCGCGGGATTCATCAGCGG
Organism: Chloroflexota bacterium; assembly: GCA_013697395.1. Lineage (GTDB taxonomy): Bacteria > Chloroflexota > Limnocylindria > QHBO01 > QHBO01 > JACDBZ01. The sequence continues at coordinate 2,422 of JACCWY010000119.1, forward strand.
GTACCTCGTCGACGAGCTGCTGAGCCATGGTCACGAGGTCGTCGGCATCGATAACTTCAGCAAATACGGCCGCGTCGCGAAGAGCTACGACCACCATCCCGCGTACCGCTTCGTGGAGGGAGACGCGAAGGACGTCGCGCTCCTGACCGAGCTCGCCGCCGATGCGGACCAGGTCCTGGCGGCGGCGGCGATGATCGGTGGAATCAGCTACTTCCACGAGTTTGCGTACGACCTGCTTGCCGAGAACGAGCGCATCCTGGCCTCCACCTTCGACGCCGCGATCGAGTCGCATCGATCCGGGCGGCTGAAGCGGATCGTCGTGCTGTCGAGCAGTATGGTTTACGAGTCGGCAACCGTATTTCCGACGCCGGAAGGCGCCCAGCTGACAAGCCCACCGCCCATCAGCACCTACGGGTTCCAGAAGCTGGCCAGCGAGTATTTCGCGAAACGCGCCCACGAACAGTTCGGCCTGCCCTATACGATCCTGCGCCCATTCAACTGCGTGGGGATCGGTGAGAGGCGGGCGCTGCGAGACTCGGCCGTGATGAGCGGCAACGTGAAGCTGGCCCTCAGCCATGTGGTGCCGGACCTCGTCAACAAGGTGCTCCAGGGCCAGGATCCGCTCCACATCCTGGGCGACGGAACCCAGGTGCGGCATTACACGTATGGCGGCGACCTTGCGCGAGGGATCCGGATGGCCATGGAGTCTGCCGAGGCGATCAACGACGACTTCAATCTGTCGACGGCCCAGCAGACCACCGTGACGGCACTGGCCGCCACGATCTGGCGCAAGATCAACGGCGACCGACCGCTGCGCTTCGTGCACGATGAGCCGTTCACGCACGACGTTCGGCTTCGGGCGCCGGACGTCTCGAAGGCGCGTCGCGTCCTCGGCTTCGAGGCCACGACCACCCTGGATGAGATGCTCGACGAGGTGATCCCGTGGATCCGCAGCGAGCTGGAGGCCGGAGCCCGGGCATGACCCCCGAGCTCTCAATCGTGGTCCCGGTCTTCAACGAGCCTGACAGCATCGGCCCGACGCTGCGTCGAATCGTCTCCGAGGTCCGCACGCCGCACGAGATCCTTGTCGTTTACGACTTCGACGCCGACACAACCGTGCCGGTCGTCCGAGACCTTCAGCGGGAGCTGCCGGCCGTCCGCCTGCACCGCAACGACCTTGGTCGAGGTGTGCTCAATGCGATGCGCGCCGGTATCACAGCATCCGACGCGCCGCTGGTGCTCATCACGATGGCAGACGGCTCGGACGAGATGCACCGCGTCGACGAGATGGTGCGGCTTGGCCAGGCAGGCGCGGCCATCGTCGCCGGCAGCCGATACATGAAGGGTGGCCGCCAGCTCGGCGGCCCGATGCTCAAGCGGCTCCTGAGCCGGGCAGCCGGACTGTCACTTCACTGGCTGGCCGGCGTGTCGATCCACGACGCGACGAACAATTTCAAGCTCTACCGCCGCGACTTCCTCGACTCGGTGACGATCGAGAGCAGCGGCGGCTTCGAGCTTGCCCTGGAGCTGACCGCCAAGGCCACCAACTCCGGCCGCCGGCTGGCCGAGGTCCCGACGACCTGGCGTGACCGAAGCGCGGGCGAGTCGAACTTCAACCTCCGCGCCTGGCTGCCCAAGTATCTGCGCTGGTACTTCCACGCCTTCGCCGGCCGATTTGCCCGGGTGCCTCCAACCCGATGACCGGCCTGCGGCGCCACCTGCTGGTGGTGGCAGGTTTGCTCATCAGCGCCGCGGCGCTGTGGTTCGTGCTGCACGCGCTCCGCCCCGCTTGGCGGGCGCTTGGCAAGCAGACTCCGTACATCGGTCGGCGCGGGCACCAAGCACAACCGATAGCTCCCTCATCTGCATCCGACCGGCTTTCGGGGACGGCTAGCGGAGCGTGCGCAGTCTAACGGCACGCGCGGCGCTGACTAGCACTGGTCGTTCCCCACACGGCTATAGTCGGAAGGATGAGCCTGCCGAACGAGGCCCCGTCGCGGCCGCTCGGCGTCCGGCTGGGCCAGGTCGCACTCGTGGTCTACCTCGGCGTGAGCATTGGCCTATCCGTCTACAGCCTGTCCAACGGCCTGCCATTCAATCCCGACTGGGCGCTCTGGACTGCTGTTCCAGATGCCCTCGAGAGGAACGCACTCTACCGCGCCGATGCGCCAGTCCCGTTCGTCTGGTCACCAGTCATGGGCTGGGTGATGGCCGCAGTCGTCCTGTACGTCGGCTTCTGGCCGTGGGCAGGCTTGCACCTCGCCGCCGTGACGCTGTTGCGCGATCCCGCGCTGATCCTCCTGACCCTTGGAACATGGGGCTTCTGGCTCGACCTGGGGGAAGGCAACACGTTCATCTTCGTGTTCGTGGCGGCGGTGCTCGCGTTGCGTGGCAGCCGTGCGGCCGCATACGTGTAC
>JACCWY010000028.1 GCA_013697395.1 Chloroflexota bacterium
GTACGTGAACAGTGCCCTCTTCTGAATGATGATGGCCGCGACCGAGCCGTCCTTGACGGTCTTGAAGAACTCCGGCGTCTGCTCCATCGCGGTGACCTTGACCTTACCGATCTTGCTGGCCTCGGTCAGCGCGCGGACGATGCCGGCGCCGCTCTCGGAGTCGAACCCAGCGATGCCGGTCAGATCAGGATTGGCGGCCAACAGCGCGGCGGTCTTTGATGCCGCCTGATCCGAGGCACCGCCATCGTCTTCTTCGGTGACGATATCAATCCCCGTTCCCTTTAGCACGTCTGCGAACCCCTGACGAGCGGCGACCATGTTGTCCGCGGCGATGATCGACAATGTGGCGACCTTGCCCGTTGCCAGGCCGCGCGCCTTGTGCTCGGCGATCTGAACGAGGGCTTGCTGCACGCCGATCTGGTACCAGTCAGTGCCAATGAAGGACAGTCGCTGTGAGCTCGGAAGGTCAGCGTCGTCCGTTACCGTCGGGACCTTCGCCGCGATGCATTTATCGACGGCAGCGCCCAGTGACGGATCCCACCCGACGACGATGACCCCGGCGGGCTTGGCCGCGCATTCCTGCTCGATCGTCGAGATGAACGCGGCGAGGTCGATGGTCGTCGGGCCCGCGATCCGGACCTTGACTCCCAGGTCCTTGCCGGCCTGCAGGAGGGTCGGGTGATCGCGAGCAACAAACAGCGGAAGGGTTGAGTTCTGGGAGATCCAGACATACTCCTCGTTTGACGTGTCGCCGCCGCTGGCCGCGGTCGCGGCCGTGGATGGTTGCGTGCTCCCGCACGCACTGACCGCGAACATCGCAGCCACGGCCAGTGCCAGATACGCGCTGTGACGATACTTTGAGCGCATTTACGTCCTCCGTTCGCAATGGTCTACCGGTGGGCCACCTTGAGGCTTCAGATTCCGACGCTCCTCCTTCAACCTGCGGTTTCTGCGTAGCGCCGGCCGTCAACGACCGCGGCGGGCGAGTAGGTCAACCGAAACGGCGACCAGGAGCACCACGCCGATCACGATGCCCTGCCAGAACACGCTCACGTGCGAGATGATCAACGCGTTCTGCACGATGGCGATGAACAGGACCCCGAGGAATCCGCCGACCACCGTGCCCTCGCCACCTTTCAGGCTGGCTCCGCCGAGGACAGTGGCGGTGATGACCTTGAGCTCGACTCCGGTGCCCGCGGTCACGACCGCTGCATCGAGGCGCGATGCGCTCACCACTCCGGCGAGCCCGGCGAGCGTTCCCATCAGGATGAAGCCCAGGAGCATGACTCGGTCGACCTTGATCCCGGACAGCGTCGCGGCCTGGGCGTTGCCGCCGACGTAGTAGAACTGGCGGAAGAAGCGGACGCGGCTGACGCCGAATGCGCCGGCCACGACGACGATGAGCATCACCCAGAACGGCGACTGGAGGCCAAGGAAGACGCTCTGGCCCAACTTCGCGAATTCATTCCCGATCGAGTTGACCCCGGTACCGGAGATGAGCTGGGTGATCCCGCGGAAAATTCCCACCGTCGCCAGGGTGGCGATCAGCGCATTGATGCCTAGCCTTGTGACGATCAAACCGTTCGCCAGACCGCAGAACGACCCCAAGAGGACGCCGGCAAGCAGCGCCAGCGGGGCGGCAACGCCAAAGTCCTTGGCGAGGACGCCGGCGACGACACCCGTGAGGGCGAGGACGCCGCCAATCGACAGGTCGAATGCTCCGCCGATCATCAGCACGGTCATTCCGACGACGAGGATTCCAGCCTGGGCGGCATCGAGAAGAACGGCGGCGATGTTGGAGCTTGTCGGGAACGAGACGGGATATACGACCGCCATGTAAGCCGACAGGCCAAGGATCAGCACGAGCAGCAGAAGCGGCCGGGATCGTCCGACTGCAATCCCGGCCCGCGCCAGCCGGTTCGGTGGCTTCGGCCTGTTCGCCGTCAGAGTCTCGCTCACCGTTTCACCTACCGCCCGCAGCCGGGTTCCTCGTTGATTGGCCGTCCCCATGGCTTCACGCTGCACCTCGCTCGGCCGTCGCTCGTTTCGGGGCGGCCATTCGCAGGATTGTCATCTCGTCCGCTTGGCTGGCGTCGAGCTCACCAACCACCCTGCGCTCTGACATGACGACCACCTTGTGGGCAAGGGCAAGCACCTCAAGGAGGTCGGATGAGACGACGAGCAGCGCCACGCCTTGCGCGGCAAGCTCTCGCAGGATGGCGTAGATGTCCGCCTTCGCCCCGACATCCACGCCGCGCGTCGGCTCATCGACGATCAGGACGGTTGGTTTGCGCGCCAGCCATTTCGCCAGGAGAACCTTCTGCTGATTGCCGCCACTGAGATTCATGACCCGGCGGCGAACATCCGGCGTGGCGATCCGGAGCTGCGCGACGAACTCCTCGGCCAGGTCCGCAGCGCGCTTGTCGGACAGCAGGGGCCCGTTGGAGAGCGCGGTGAGGTTCGCCGCGGCGATGTTCGCGGTCACGCTCATTTCCAGGAACAAGCCAGCTTCCTTGCGATCCTCGGGAACCATTCCGATCCCCGCGCGCATCGCGTCGATCGGGTGGGTGATCGCGGCCGGCTGGCCTCGGACCAGGATACGGCCAGCGCTCACTGGCCGGATGCCGAAGATCGCTTCGCACACCTCGGTGCGACCAGCACCCACAAGGCCGGCGAGACACACGATCTCGCCCGCTCGGACGGTCAGCGAGCAGTCGACTACGGGGTCGGCCGAGAGCGACTGGACTTCGAGGGCCACCGGGGCGTCTGAGGCGTGCCGCCGCGGATCCGGCGCGAAGGAGAGATCTCGTCCAACCATCATCCGGATAAGGTCATCCGGGGTCACTTCCGACGCGAGCTTCGTCCCCACCAGGTGCCCGTCCTTAAGAACCGTGACGCGTTCCGCGAGCTCGAATACCTCCGCGAGCCGGTGCGACACGAAGACGATTCCGACGCCTCGTCCAGCCAGGTACCGCAGCACCTGGAAGAGTTGACGGCTCTCGGTGATCGTGAGCGCTGCGGTCGGTTCGTCCAGGATCAATAGGCGCAGGCGATGGGACAGCGCTTTGGCGATCTCCACCATCTGTTGCTGCGCCGGCGGCAGGTCTCCGACGAGCCGCCCCGGGTCCAGCTGGACCTGCAGCTCGTCGAGTATCTGTCGCGTGCGCTGTTCCAGAATCCGGCGGTTGATGACCCCGAACCGGTTCGTCGGCTGGCGAGCCGCAAAGATGTTCTCGGCGATGCTCAAACCGGGCACGAGGCTTCGATCCTGGAAGACGATCGCGATCCCCGCATCGCCGGCCGCGCGCTCGTCGATATCGGCCATTGGGCTTCCGTCGAGCTCGATCGTCCCCGCGTCGGCTCGATACACCCCGGCAACGATGTGCATCAGCGTCGACTTGCCGGCTCCGTTCTCGCCGACGAGGGCATGAATCTCACC
>JACCWY010000029.1 GCA_013697395.1 Chloroflexota bacterium
CCGGGCCGAACCGGCAATGGCCGACCGTCGTTTCGCCCAGATCGACCGTCGCGTAGTAAGTGTTCGGCATCTCCCGGACACCGTCCGGGTTCGTGAAGCTCTTCGCTTCGGGGCGGGGCATCGACGGACTCCACGCGGGTAGCTGTCGCGGCCCATCATGCGCGTCCCACGGCGGCGATGTGGCGGCGGGCCGCTCAGCCGGAACTGGTACGGCTGCTCGGCTTCGCGCGCCCCTCCTCCGACGCCCGGCCGGTGGCTTGCAAGTGGCCCTTGCCGGCATCGTCGTCCCACTGGCGCGTCTGGAGGCGGCCCTCGACGTCGACGAGCTGCCCCTTGGTCAGGAACTGCCCGCAGATCTCGGCCAGCCGGTCCCAGGCCACGCAGGGGTGGTACTCCGTGCGCTCGCCATTGCCGCCGCGGTATTCGTTCGTCGCGACCGTGAAGGTCGCGACGTGCTTGCCCGACGGCAGGGAGCGCAGCTCTGGGTCGCGCGTCAGCCGGCCGACCAGCATCACCTTGTTCATCCGATGGCTCCTTCCATCTCGCAGCGCACCGGGGGCGAGGACGGCCGCTTGCGAAGAAACCTAGCCGATGCGTGCTTACCGGCCGCTTACGGGCGGCTTACCGGCACTCCGTTGGCCGAGCTAGCGACGGGATCCGGGGCGCCGGCGCGGGTAGAGGTGATCGATGCCCGGGGTGCGCAGGGACACTTTCGCGACCGGCGGCAGCTGGCGCTTGAACTCCATCCGAGCCACACGGCGCGCCACCCACTCCACCAGCTCGCGGTCGAGGCCGGCGCGCACGCATCGGTCGAGCGTCCAGCGCCGGTCGACGAGCGCGAAGAGCGTGCGGTCCAGGGCGTCGTACGAGCGGCCGAGCTCGCCCTCGTCGGTCTGGCCCGGCCACAGGTCGGCCGACGGGGGCTTGTCGAGGATCTCGCTCGGCACGCCCAGCTCGGCGGCGACCGACCGCAGCTGGGTCTTGTACAGGTCGCCGATCGGCGCGAAGGCGGCCGCCATGTCGCCGTGCAGGGTGCCGTAGCCCAGCAGGGCCTCGGTCTTGTTGCTCGTCCCGGCCACGAGCGCGTCGAACGCCACCGATCGGTCGTAGAGCACGATCATGCGCTGCCGGGCCATGACGTTGCCGCGCCGGACGTTGAGGGCATCGCTCGGGATGGGCGAGTCGCCGTCGCTGATGACCGCCAGCATCGGGTCGACCATGGGGGTGATCTCGACGCGCTCCGTTCGGCAGCCCAGCGCATCGACCACGCGCAGCGCATCTGCCTCCGACGCGTCGGAGGAGGTGGCGTACGGCATTCGAACGGCGAGCAGGTCCTCCGGCCCGATCGCGCGGGCGCACAGGAAGGCGACGGTCGCCGAGTCCACGCCGCCCGACAGGCCCAGCACGATCCTTCCGAAGCCGGTCTGCGCCATCTGCGCGCGGATGAAGCCGACGATGACGTCGACCGCCTGCGCCGGCTCGATCGCCGGAAGCGGGGTCGGCTCCGGATCGGTCATCGGGGCTCGTCGGCGGCGGGAAGGTCCGCGCGCGCGGCGATGATGCGATCGACCTCCCGGCGCGTCAGCTCCAGGCGCTCATCGGCCAGGAGCGGCAGCCCGTAGCGCTGCATGCGCAGGTCGTCAGTCTCGAGCGTGCCGACCACCAGCGCCTCCTCCCACAGGGGCGCCTCGACCACGACCGACCCGTCCGCGGCCAGCAGCCGGGACCCGCCCCAGAAGGTCAGGCCCTCCTCGTTGCCGACCCGGTTGCAGAAGGCGATGGGCACCGTGCCGAGCAGCGCGTACGTGTCCTGCATCTTGTGCCAGCCGGCAATCGCCACCAGCCCGGCCGCGCTGCCCGGCGCGCGCGACGGCCCCGCGGCGACGTTGACCAGCAGGCTCGCCCCGTCGTACGCCTGGAGCATGGGGACCGATGGATGCCAGAAGTCCTCGCACACCGACAGGCCGATGCGCCCGATGGGCGGCCCGACGTCGACGGTCCGGATCCGGTCGCCCTCGCTCGTGAAGCGCCCCTCGTCGAACAGGCCGTACGTGGGCAGGTACAGCTTGCGGTGGACGCTCAGCACGGCGCCGCCGCGAAGGAGCGCGACGCTGTTGCAGTACCGATGGTCATCGGTCTCCTCGACGAAGCCGACCGCGACCAGGATCTCCGGTGCTTCACCGCCCAGCGCGGACAGGCGAGGGTCGTCGGCGCGCATGGCGACCTCGGGCACGAGGTCCTGGAGCAGGTAGCCGGTCAGCGCCAGCTCGGGAAAGACGACCAGCTGGGCTCCCTCCGTCAGCGCCGCGGTCAGCCGCTCGGCGAGGAGCTCGAAGTTCGCGTCCACCTCGCCGAGACGGGGTGCCAGCTGGGCCAGTGCGATCCGGTACTCCATGCCGCGCAGCGTAGCGCAGCGTGGTCAGACCCGGCCGTGCGACTCCTCGCCGGTCTCGCCGATGCCGCGATCGAAGATACCGCCGGTGTCCACGGGCGGCGGGGCGATCGGTCCACCTGCCTCCTCGTCGCTGGTGTCGAATGCCGAGCTCTTGCGTGCCGCCTCGGCGACGCGTCGTTCCCGCGCCTCGCCCGGCAGCAGCTCCTCGGCGAAGTGGCACGCCACCTCGTGCTCGCCCCGCAGCTGGCGCAGCTCGGGCCGTTCGGTCGCGCAGCGCTCCGGGTTGTCGAGCTGTGCGCGGAGCCAGCATCGCGTGTGGAAGCGACAGCCGGCGGGTGGGTTGACCGGGGACGGGACGTCGCCGAGGAGGATGATCCGCTTCCGCCGGTCGCGGCCCTGCGGAGACCCGACCGGAACAGCCGACAGCAGCGCGATCGTGTACGGGTGCAGCGGGGCGCCGTAGATCTCGCGCGACTCGGCGACCTCCGCCAGCGCGCCGAGGTACATGACCGCCACGCGGTCGCTGATGTGCTCCACCACGCCCATGTTGTGGGCGATGAACAGGTAGGTCAGCCCCAGCTCGCGCTGCAGGCCACGCAGCAGGTTGAGCACCTGGGCCTGGATCGAGACGTCGAGCGCCGACACCGGCTCGTCGCACACGATCAGGTCGGGCTCCAGCACGAGCGCGCGCGCGATGCCGATGCGCTGGCGCTGCCCGCCGCTGAACTCGTGCAGATAGCGGCGTGCGTGGTAGGGGGCAAGGCCCACGAGCTCCATGATCCGCCCCACTCGTGCGCGCCGCTCCTGCGCGTTGGCCAGGCCGTGGATCCGCAGCCCCTCGCCGATACTGGCGCCGACCGGGGTGCGCGGGTCGAGCGACGCGAACGGATCCTGGAAGATGATCTGCATCCGGCGCCGGAACGGCTTCAGTCGCCGCCCGCTCAGCTTCGTGATGTCGGTCCCGTCGAAGACGATGCGTCCGCCGGTCGGCTCGATCAGGCGCAGCAGCACGCGTCCCACCGTGGTCTTGCCACAGCCCGACTCACCGACCAGGCCCAGGGTCTCGCCGCGGCGAATACTGAAGCTGACGTCGTCGACGGCCTTGACCTCGCCGATCTTGCGGTGCAGCACGCCGCCGACGACAGGGAAGTACTCGGTCAGGTGCTCGACCTGGACCAGGGACCCGTTGCGGGAGGTGTCCGTCATGGGGCCGCACCGTCCGCTGACGCGTTGAGGGGCGTCGCGCGGGTCGACCCGTCGGCATCGTGATACATCCAGCAGCGCACGGCGTGCGCCTCGTCGACCGGTCGTAGCTCGGGGTGCCGCTGCGTGGCGAGCTCGACGTCGTGCTCGATGCGCGCCGTGCAGCGTGGGGAGAAACGGCATGCCTCCGGCAGGTCAATCAGGTTCGGCACGGTGCCGGGGATCACGCTCAGCTCCTCCCGCTCCTCGCCGAGGCGCGGCACGGAGCCGATGAGGCCAACCGTGTACGGATGCTTGGGGTGCGCGAAGAGGCTCGCAACGTCGCTCTGCTCGACGATCTCGCCCGCGTACATGACCGCCACCCGGTCGCACATCTCGGCCACCACGCCCAGGTCGTGCGTGATGAGGATCATTGCCGTGTTCGTCTCGCGCTGCAGGGTCCGGATGACGTCGAGGATCTGGGCCTGGATGGTGACATCGAGGGCGGTGGTCGGCTCGTCGGCGATGAGCAGCTCCGGCTCGCAGGCCAGCGCCATGGCGATCATGACGCGCTGCGCCATGCCGCCCGACAGCTCGTGCGGGAAGGCCTCCAGTCGGCGCCTCGGATCCGGGATGCCCACCATCTGGAGCAGCTCGAGCGCGCGCTCGCGCGCGTCCTTCCGCTTCATCTGCCGGTGCAGCTCGAGCATCTCCCCCACCTGCATGCCGACGTCATAGACCGGGTTCAGGCTGCTGGTCGGCTGCTGGAAGATCATGCTGATGCGCTCGCCGCGCATGTCCCGCATGTCGCGGCCGCGCAGGCCGAGCAGGTCGACGCCGTCGAAGACGACCTCGCCGCCCTCGATCCTGCCAGGCGGGACGATGAGCCGCATGATCGAGAGGCTGGTGACACTCTTGCCGCAGCCCGACTCGCCGACGAGGCCCATCACCTCGCCGCGGTCCACGTGGAAGTCGACGCCGGTGACCGCCCGGACGACGCCGTCGCGGGTGTGGAAGCTGGTCTGCAGCCCGCGGACGTCGAGCAGCCGGTCGCCGGCCTCCCCGAAGCGACGCCGCGGCGCCCGCACCTCGGTGACGGTCATCGGTTCAGCCTCGGGTCGAGCGCATCGCGCACACCGTCGCCCAGCAGGTTGAAGCCAAGCACGCTGAGCGCGAGGGCGATGCCGGGAAAGATGACGAGGTGCGGGGCGCTGAACATCTGGTTGCGCACGAGGCCGATCATCGAGCCCCACTCCGGCGTCGGCTCCCGGGCGCCGATCCCGAGGAACGAGAGCGCAGCGACCTCCAGGATGGCGGTCGCGATGCCGAGGGTGCCCTGCACGATGAGCGGCGTCAGGGCGTTCGGAAGGATGCGTCGCAGCAGGATTCCCCCTCCCGACTCGCCGAGCGCACGCGAGGCGGTCACGAAGTCGCGCTCGCGCACCGACAGGACGGAGGCGCGCATGACGCGCGCGTAGACCGGGATGGCCACGATGCCGATAGCGATCATGGCGTTGAGCAGCGGATCGTCCAGGAACGGGATCGAGAGCGTCTGAAAGGCGGTCGCCAGGAAGATCGCCAGCACGAGCGCCGGGAACGCGAGCAGGACGTCCATCACCCGCATCAGGATGTTGTCGACCCAGCCGCCGAGGTACCCGGCGATCGAGCCGATGAAGGTGCCGACGATGATCGCCATGCCCACGGTCACGATGCCGACCTGCAGCGACACCCGGGCCCCGAAGATGACGCGGCTGAAGACGTCGCGCCCGTTCTGGTCGACCCCCATCAGGAACTGCTGCTGGGTGTCGGGACAGCCCAGCAGGTGGATGCACGGGCCGGTCAGTCGCTCCGCGCCCACTCCGCGAATGGGTACCTCGGGGTCGTACGGCGCGATCACGTTGGCGAAGATGGCGGCGAGGAGGATCACGCCCAGAATCGTGAGCCCGGCGATGGCGGAGCGCTGGCGCAGGATCTCGCCGAGCGTGTCGCGCCACAGGTTCGTCGGCCGGCGTGCCCGCAGCTCACGCTCCTCGATCTGTCGTGCCAGTTCGGCGGCGGTCATCGGCTCACCGCAGGCGGATCCGAGGATCCAGGTAGGCGTAGGAGACGTCGACGATGAGGTTGATGACGACGTAGAAGACGGCGGTCACGAGGGTGAGCGCCTGGACCACGATGTAGTCGCGGGCGGTGATCGCCTCGAACAGCGTCCGTCCAACGCCGGGGAGCAGGAAGATCGACTCGGTCAGCACCGCGCCCGACAGCAGCGAGCCTAGCGACAGGCCGATGACGGTCACCACCGGCAGCAAGGCATTGCGGAACGCATGGCGGCTGGTGACGAGCCGGTCGCTCGCGCCCTTGGCACGCGCCGTCCGGATGTAGTCGAGGCCCAGGACGTCGAGCATGCTCGAGCGGGTCATGCGCGCGATCACCGCCAGCGGGATCGTCCCGAGCGCGACCATCGGCAGGATCATGTGCTTCAGCGCGTCGACGAAGCTCACCCACTGGCCGCTGATGAGGGAGGCCGTCACCTTCATCCCCGACAGGAAGTCGACGACGGCGCGCATGAAACCAGTCGACTCGGCCATGCCCCATTGCTCGGCCAGCGGCACGAACCCGATGCCGGCTGAGAGCTGTCCCGACGGCGGCAGGGCGAATGGCGTGCCTCGAAGGCCCACGGCGAAAAGGAATGCCAGCAGCAGGCCGAGCACGAAGACCGGAATCGAGACGCCGAGGTTGGCGAAGAGCATGGTCCCGACGTCGATCGGTGAGTTGCGCCGGATCGCCGACAGCCGGCCCAGCGTCACGCCCACGATGGTCGCGAAGGCGAGCGCGAAGATGGTCAGCTCGAGCGTCACCGGCAGGCGCTCGACCAGGATCTCGGAGACGGGACGGCCTTGCCGAATTGAGTCTCCGAGATCACCGGTGGCCAGCTGGCCGAGATAGGTAGCGAACTGGACCGGGATCGGCTGATCGAGTCCGTAGCGGCTGTTGAAGGCGTTGCAGACCGCCTCCGTCGCGCGCTCGCCGAGCGTGGCGACGCACGGATCGCCGGGCAGCAGCCGGGCGAGCGCAAAGACGAGGAAGATGATCCCGAGCAGGACCGGGATGCTCAGCAGGAC
>JACCWY010000030.1 GCA_013697395.1 Chloroflexota bacterium
CCGGGACGACGCGCAACGGGTCGGGGATCATCAGCGTCGCCAGCACGAGCACGAAGAGGAGCTCGCGCCCCGGGAAGCGGAGGCGAGCGAAGGCGTATCCCCCCAGCGAGTCGAGGATCAGGTTCAGAAGCGTGATCGCCCCGGCGATGATGAAGCTGTTGAGGAAGAGGCGCGGCAGCGTGGGATCCATCTCGGTCCAGGCGATCACGTAGCCCTCCAGCGTCGGCTGGCGGGGAAGGAACGTGACCTGGACCGACTCGGGAAGCGTCTTGAAGCTGGTCGCCAACGACCAGGCGAACGGGACGAACATGAGGAGCGCGTAGGCGATCAGCAGCGCGTAGGCGATCGTCTTGCGCGTCTGGGCGCCGCTCCGGGAGCCGACCGGCCCCCGGTCGGCTTCAGCGGCTGGCTTGGCGATCGCGGCCATCGGGCTAGTACCAGGTCGGCGCCGCGCCGAAGAGGCGGCGCTGGACGAGCGTGACGGCCATGATGAGGAAGAAGAGCAGTACCCCGACCGCGGCGGCGAAGCCCATGTCGACATTCTCCCGCACTTGCCTGGCGATAAACAGGACCATGGTGCTGAGCGCGTTATTCGGCTCCCCGCTCAGTCCGCCGGCGACGAACGCCTGGTCGAAGATCTGGAGCGAGCCGATGACCGAGATGGTGGCCACGAAGAAGTGGCCCGGGCGCAGCAGTGGGAAGGTGATCCGCCAGAATGCGTCCCAGGCGTTGGCGCCGTCCATCTCGGCCGCCTCGTACGTCTCACGCGGGATGGTCTGCAGCGACGCAAGGTAGAAGAGCATCATCGTCCCCGAAGTGGTCCAGATGTTGAGCGCCATCACCGATTCCAGCGCGGTGGTGCTGTGTCCCAGCCAGGGATGGTTCTCGGCAATGCCGAGGGCGCCGAAGGGATCGAGTGGCCCCAGCACGTTGCGGAAGCTGTTGAACAGGCCCTCCGGCTGCATGATGTAGATGAACAGGACCGTGATCGCGGCCGAGCTGGCGATCGCCGGAAAGTAGAACGCTGCCCGGAAGAAGGTCTGACCCCGGATCTTCTGGTTCACAATCACCGCCAGGAAGAGGCCGAGCGCCATCTGGCACGGCACCACGATGACCGTGTAGCGAACCGTGTTGCCGACCGACTTCCAGAAAACCGGGTTGGCCAGGGCGTCCTCGAAGTTGCCAAAACCGAGGAATTCGCGCGGCCCGGCTCGGATCCCCCAGTCGAAGACGCTGATCACGAAGGCGAACAGGATGGCGCCGACGTTGAAGATCAGGAAGAGCACCATCGGTATGGCGACGAAGGCGTAGCCGGCGAGCGCCTCGGTGACATGCTGCTGACGCAGCGAGCCGCCGCGCTCAGACGCGGTCGCCTCTGTCCTCGTCGTCATCGGGCCCTTCCGTCTCAAGACGTCGTTGACGGGCGGCCAGGCGGCCGCCCGTCACACGGTGCCTCTACTCGACGGTCCCCTGTGCCGCCTCGCTCGTGGCCTGGACGATCTCGTCCGTCCCTCCCGTCCCTTCGACCGCCGCTGTCATCGCGTTGTTGAAGGCGGACTCCACGTCACCGAATCCGGAGGTGAAGCGCCACGGAAGCGCGTAGTCGTTCCCGGCGATGAGGGCATCCCGCCCTTCGGGCACGGCAACGTCGCTTCGCGCCGGCAGGGCGAGGCCCAGCGATGTCCAGGTCTCCATCCCCTCGGGGCCGGTCAGGTACGAGAGCAGGCTCCACCCGGCATCCGGGTTCTCGGAGTCGGCCCCGATCGAGTAGCTGACCGTGAATGCGAGAGTCGCCTGCTCTTCGCCCTGCGGCATCTCGGCCATCTCGAAGGGGACGTCGGGGTAGGTGTCCTCCAGCGTCGGGATCAACCAGTTGCCCTCGAAGGTCATTGCCACCTTCTCCTCACCGAAGGCCTGGCCGCACCAGTCGGACCCCAGCTCCACCGGTGTTTGGCCCGTGTCGTTCTCGAAGAACGAGAGGTAGTAGTCGAGCGCCTCCCGCGTCTCGGGTGAGTCGAAGGTGGCCTCCGTGAAGTCCTCGTTGTAGATCGAACCACCCGCCTGGTAGACGAATGCGAGAGCCCGGTCGAGGCCAGTCTGCAGGCAGAGGCCGGTGACATCGTCGCTCGTCAGTGCCTCGGCAGCGCTCTGAAGCTCCTCCCAGTTGGTGGGGGGCTCCACGCCGGCCGCCTCGAGCATGTCCGGGTTGTAGAAGAGCACCAGGGTGCTGGCGTCCTTGGGAAGCCCGTAGATCTGGCCATCCGGGCCCTTGAAGGCGTCGAGGTAGTTCGGGTAGAAGGTGGACACATCCACCCCGGCCTGGGAGAGGTAGTCGTCGAGAGGCAGCAGGAAGCCCTCGTCGATCCACTCGGGCGCCCGTGTCGAGTTCACGTAGAACGTGTCGGGCACCGTGGCCGCCGAGAAGTTCGCGATCATCGCTGCGTCGTAATCCGCGGCGGGCTGGTAGTCGACGGTGATGTTCGGGCAGCGCTCCTCGAAGTCGGCGATCATCTGCTCCAGCAGATCGCCCTCCGCCGGCCCAGTCTCCCAGCCGGAGAAGATCACGGTGCCTTCGCCCATGCACTCCGCGGCAGCACCACCGCTGCCCTGCGGTGCACCGGACTCCTCTGAGTCGGGTGCAGACGCACCTGGCCCGGGCGCACACGCCGCCAGGAGCAGAAGCATGCCGAATGAGGATACAAGCAGTTTCTGACGCATCGGCCGGACCTTCACCTTCGTACTGCGACCGGATGCCAGGGTGGCCCCCCGGCGTGCAAGTGATTATAGGGGTAGGTCAAGCAGGGCCAGGTCGGCGACGGAGTCGCGCGCGGCTCAGGATGTCAGGTCCCGGTCCTCCATCTCCCAGGCGTGATCCATGACGTGGTGCGCGGTGCGGCGGATGAGGAACTGGATCGGCCAGGTCCGCGCCGGTTTGCCCTCGGCGTTGTGGGCGCGGATGGCACCGAGTTATTCCTGCCGATGCGACGCGAGGCCTTCTGGGGTGAGGACGACGTCGAGCGGGGTCCGGACCTCGACCTTGCGGGAAAACTGCTCAGGTTCGTTGGCGTAGGTGTGGCGGATGATCTGGTCGCGGGACCGCCCACCGCCACGGGGTTGCGGCCGCAGCTCTGTGGAGACCCGCCGGGCGACATCGTCGAAGTGGGCCCAGCACGCGCGGAGCAAGTCGAGCCGCCGTTCCACGTCTGCGGCTGACAGCACCTCGCGCTCGGTCTGCGACGGCACGTGGGCGATGCCCTAGAAATCCGTCGAGCTCGATCCGGGATACCGCTCGACCACCTCGATCGTGCGCTGGCGCGCGGAAGCCTCCGTTAGGCCGGCTCGCTCGGCGACGCCGGCGTAGCGCGGGAGATACGACGCGGCTGACGGAGCCCTCTACGAGGCGAAGCGTCTGGGCCGCAATCGGGTCGAGGCGGCTGCAGCGACCGGGGCCAACGTCGCTCGCCCGCACCTGGAGGAGGCAGCCAGCTAGACGTGCCGTAGGAGCCGACCTATGGCGGATCACACCACGTCGGATGCTCCTCGATCACCGAAAGAGGTGCCGCTGCATGGCACGCGATCGAGAGTTGATGGAGCCAACCCCCGCAACACGCGCGGCGTCCGCCGCGACCGCCTGAGCCCAGCATCGAGCTTGGTCGGAGAGTCTCGAATCGGCAGACAGCTATGCGGGCTTCCGGCGCCGTGGTGGAAATCGGCCGCCGCGCACCTTCCCTGCCGGTCGGCGGACAGCGTTCTCCTCCATTGCCGAGCACTGGCGTGTCTCCCTCATGGATTATGACCGCAGCCGGCTCTGTGGCGGCCTGGTCGGCAGCGGCTGCCGCTTCCGTGGCCGCATCAGCGGCTGCCTCCTCATCGGTCATGTAATACAGCTGCTCCACCTTGTCCGAAGAAGGTGGCTATGCGAACGCGCCTCACTCGGAACTGCTTGGCAGACTCCCATGGACATCCCATGCTCGCGCGCTCTCTGCCGGAAGCCGGATCACCATGCCAGGCGGTCGCCGAGCGGTGTCAGCGCGACGTCCTGACTGCACGATCGTGCATCGGACTCCCCGGGTCAGACGAGCGTCTGATTAGCGGTATGGAGCTCGTGACGAAGCTCCCGCTGATCGGCAGCGGCGGCGAGCATCTGACTCGGACAAGTGTTGTGGCGAGCATCTGACACACATGCCCCAACATCTTGTGGATGCCGAGGCCCGCTTCCTGCATATTGTGGCGCGCCCGGAGAGATTCGAACTCCCGACCTGCTGATCCGAAGTCAGCTGCTCTGATCCACTGAGCTACGGGCGCGTATTCGTGCTCAAAGAGAGCACAATATTGGATTTGGCATTGACCACAACGCTGAAACAGCGTAAAACTCGACCTAAGCGACACGCTCGATCACAGGTGATGATCGGTCGCCCCGGAGCTTGCGAGTCATGGTCAATTCCGTCTCCACGCCGCGTATCGTAACCGACGGCGACCTGGCCGCCAACGCGGCCAGCTACGCCCGCCACCTGCGCGCCGCCAACCTGACGCCCGCCACCCAGCGCGCCTACCTCGACGGGCTGACCCT
>JACCWY010000032.1 GCA_013697395.1 Chloroflexota bacterium
CTCCAAACGGGCGAGGTAGGCCTTCTTGCGAGGCCGCCACTTGGGCTTCAGGTCCTTCAGCGTGTCGGTCAACCCACCCACGAGCCCCGCGACCTCGTCGCCGAAGCGGCGCTGGATCTCGTCGAGCACAGCCTGCCCGCCCTGGTCCTCGGGGCCGTCGTGGAGCAGCGCGGCGACCGCCTGGTTCTCGTCGCCGCCGTCCTCGAGTACCAGGCTGCAGACGGTCATCAGGTGCGTCATGTAGGGGATCGCGGTGCCCTTGCGCGCCTGACGGGAATGGAGATGGACGGCGTACGCGAAGGCATCGGTGAACGGATCGCCAAGGACGGGATGCGGCAGCGAATCCATGTCGTCAGTCATGAGCCCATCCTTCGGACATTGTTCCACGTCCCCGGCGGCATGTCGTCACCCAGGCTCGTTCATGCCAACCCAGTTGGCCCTGTGACCACCGAAACCGCGTTCGGCGGTCGTTCGGCCAACGCAGGTGGCGGTGCGACCGGTGAAGCGCCGGTATCGGCCTCTCGGGGGTCGTAAGGCCAAGTGGGTTGGCGCCCCGCGTGGAGATCCGCCACTCACGGAGGTCGGAAGACATCGTGACGCCCGATCCGTCGCCCAGATGACGTGCGCACCTCGTCTCTCCGGCGTGCCGAAATGCCGTTGTGCGGTCGTCCGGCCAACTCAGTTGGCGCGGCGGCGATGCACCCAAGCGCCGGACCGACGGTCCCCATGCACCAGCTCGCACGGCGCCGAGGGCAGAAGCTCAACCGCGTACACGGGTGCCGAAGCCGACGCCGGCACCGGCCGGGCCGGGTAGGCAGCTGGGGCATCGCCGATGCGTCCGAGCCCGATGCCGCAGTGGCGGCAGCGGCGTGAGGGGATCCCCTCGGTTCGATTCACCGGATGCAGCCGAAAGAACTCCTCCTCGTTCATGCCAACCCAGTTGGCCCTGTGACCACCGAAACCGCCCTCGGCGGTCGCTCGGCCAACGCAGGTGGCGCTGCGACCGGTGAAGCGCCGGTATCGGCCTCTCGGGGGTCGTAAGGCCAGTTGGGTTGGCCCGCCAACCCCGACGGGTCAGGAAGTGGACGCCGGAAGACGTGGTGACGGCCCACCCGCTGCCAGACGACGTGGGCGCCCTGACCTTCAGGCGTGCCGGGGTCATCGGTTCGTCTTCGCCGTGGTCCTGCTCGGCATGATCGCCTTCGCACAGGGCCAGCTGGGGACTGACGACCTCGCTGTCGGCAACGCACGGGCGGTCGCCATCGCTCAGGAGAAACTGGCCGATGCCGACCGGCGCGCCGTCGAAGTTGCTCGCCGTGCATCTCAGTCACCTACGCCAGCGCCCTCACCTGATGCGGCAGGACCCGATACTTACAGTGTCCCGCCGGGGTGGCCTGGTATCGGGAATGCGCCGGTCGTGCAGGACCCGATACCCATCCGCCAGCTTTTCCAGCTCCCGATCGGTTAGATACTCCGTGGTGCTGCGCCTGCGACGTATGAAACCGCGCGCGGAGTAGATCACGTCCTCAGCCCCGGCTACCACAACGCTTCTCCCATTCGACCAGCCAATCCGGTTCGTGCTCTCGAGAGATACGCAGGATCTTGCCAATCTCTCGGTCAGGCTAGCCGCGCTTCTCGAGTTCACTGGGATGCAGCCAGGTCTTGGCTGAGCCGTCAGCGGTACACGTCCCGACGATGGCCGATCCTGATCACGAGGATCAGCAGGCGGTCGTCCTCGACCTGGTACAGGATCCGGTAGTCGCCGGCTCGCGCCCGCCACACGTCATCCGCTCCGCGCAGCTTCACGGCGTCGCCTCGAGGGTCCTCCATGAGCCGATCTATGCGTCGCGCGATGCGGCGTCGAACGCGAGGATCGAGCTTCGACAGCACCCTCGCCGCCGATCGAAGGAACTCGACGGCGTACACGGGCGCGGCGCTCTACAGGCCAAGCTGCGCCTTGAGAGCATCCCACGCGATTCGCTCCCGGTTTGCCGGGTCGGCCAACGCGGCGCGCACCTCGTCGAGGTCACGCGCATCCTCGAGCGCTTCGAGCAGCTCGAGGTCCTCGATCGGCACGACGGCCGCCACGCGCCGGCCGTGGCGCGTGAGGACCACGCGCTCATTCCCGAACGCGACCCAGTTGACGGTCGTCGAGAAGGTTTCCCGCGCCTCGCTGATGCGTCGCTCACTCATGTACGCATTGTACGAATTGACCGAAACGTACGCAAGCTCTCGGCCAGCGTGCTGTCGGCGACGCGCGCCGGCCATCGGTTGGGCCTACCCGCTCAGCAGTGCTCGGGGGTGTCATACACCGATGGCCCGCGCTGGTCAGGATTCGTCCGCTTCTTGTCTTCATGGCTTCTGCCCCATCACCTGCTTGAACGCGACCCGATACTTCGGCCTCAGCTTCATCGCGTGGATGATAGGAGCGCGTCAAGGGCTGGCGACCGCTCGTTGTCGGAGGGCCGCGAAGGCCGTGGCGATGGCGCCGGACGCGGGGATGAGCGCGCCGAGCAGGAAGGCACGCGGGATGTCCGCCGCGTCCACGATCAGCCCAAGGACCACCGGCCCCCCGCCGAAGCCCAGGTCCAGGAAGATGCTGACCGTGCCGAAAGCGGCGCCGCGCTCGGAAGGATCCAGCCCGCGTGCGATGGCGGCGAAGAAGGCGGGCGTCACGAACGCGACGCCGATCGCCATCATCGCGGCACCGGCGAACAGACCTGGGATGGTGGCGACCAGCCCGGTCGTGGCCATGCCAATCGCGATCAATGCGAGCGCGGCTGATGCCAGCCGGAACGGTAGCACGCGATCCGGGAGCTTCGCGAAGGCGATCCGGCAGCCGACCACGATGAGTCCGAATACGAGCAGGACCGGACCCGAGTTCGACATGGCGAGGTCGTCCCGCCCATAGATGGCGACGAAGGCAAGGAAGCCCGCCATCGCCGCAACCCCGCTGCAGAGCCCCGCCGATGGCCAGGCAACGCCGCGGTGGATGAGGACCATCGGACCCGGATGGACGTCTGGTTGCTTGCCGGTCACCGGCAGGCGCAGAGACAGGAGCGCAGCGACGATGGCCAGCGCCGCCGCGCCGATCCAGGCGAGCTGAAAGCCGCCGATACCGAGCAGGACCTCGCCGAGCAGCGGACCGAATGCAATGCCGAGGTACAGCGCGAGCGAATTGAAGCTGAGCGCCTCTCCCTCGCGGCCGCGAGGCGCGAGGTCCGCGAGCATCGCAAAGCCGGCGACGAAGAAGAGCGCCTCGGCCACCCCGAGCACCAGGCGCAGGGCGATGAGGACCGCCAGGTCGGTGACCACGGTGTGTGCAAGGATGGCCGCTGCCGCCAGTGTCGCCCCGGCGATCAGCAGCGGACGCCGTCCCCGTCGATCCGACTCGCGCCCGCTCCACGGCCGAAGGAGGAGCGCTGTGACGCTGAATGCGCCGACCGAGATCCCGACGCCGACCGGATCGGCGCCCAGCGGACCGCGCGCAAAGAGCGGGGTGACCAGGATCAGCATCCCGGCCGACGTGAAATAGGCCAGGTCCGCGATGGCGAGCGCGACGAACGGTCCCGTGAAGAGCCGAGGCTCGGTCGCGCCGACGCTCCCGGGCGATTCCATATCGCGGCACAGCATAGCCCTCAGGGCGGCGCCACGGCGGCGGTTCGGCTGGGTCCATTGTCGCGGCCACCGCAAGACGCACTGCTCTGCCGGCGTCGCATATATAGAATACACGGTGGTGACGCTCGGACGCTGGCTCAGGACGGCCGAAGGTCCGCGATTCGCTGCTCGGTGCGCGCCGTGGCTACCAGGTTCCCCTTGCGCCGATAGCGGTCGAGGGCGGCGGTGAACGCATCCCGCGCTTCGTCGTGCCGGCCGGCCACGCTCAGCACCTCGCCCAGGACGACCAGCGCTTCCCCCTGCGCGTCCAGGAACTCCCCGCTCTCCCGCATGGCCACCGCCTCGCGCACAAGCCGCTCCGCGGCTCCCAGCTCACCTCGATGCGCGAGCACCAACGCCATCGACTGCCGACCGAGCGCCTGCGAGTATTGGTCGCTGGCCGCGGCGGTGTCGGTGCTGATGCGAGCGTAGCGCTCAGCCTCGTCCCATCGTCCCAGCTCGACCAGCGTCATAGCCACGTTTCCCGCGCTCGTCGACGAGTAGGCACGGTCGCCGGTGGCCGCCATCGTCTCGTAGCTGCGGACCGCCACCTCGTACGCGCGCTCCGGATCGCCAGCGAGAAGCTCCAGCGGCCCCAGGAAATGGCCCCCGCTGCTGTTCACGATCTGCGTCAGGCCGATCTCCCGGGC
>JACCWY010000126.1 GCA_013697395.1 Chloroflexota bacterium
TCTTTGCGGAGAAGGGCTTCTCGTCCGCTCCGAAGCGGTGCTCGTCGTGCCGCGCCCAGCGCCGCGCCGCCGGGGGTGGCAACGGAGGCGCAGGTGCCAGCAGCTACGGCAACGGCGGCGGGTATGGCGGAGGTGGCGGGGGATACTCGCGCGCTCCGCGCGAGATGCACGACGCCACGTGCGCGCGTTGTGGCAACCAGACGCAGGTCCCGTTCCGCCCGACCGGCGCGCGACCGGTCTACTGCTCGGACTGCTTCCGGATGATGCGCGGCTAGTCCGCGACCCATCTGAGGCGCCGGTGACGGGCGGTCCCTTCGGGGGCCGCCCGTCGGCGCTCGACCCGCCGCTGCCAACCACATTGGCACTGCGACCGGCGACGCGCCCGTCGCGCGCCGAAATCGGCGCTGGAGGCTCGTTCGCCGGTCATTCGGCTCACCCAATTGGCGGAACGACCGGCGGACCATGGCTCATCGGTCACAGGGCCAATCTGCTTGGCATCCTGAGAGGGCGGCAAACGCGCGCCGTTTGGCCCTCAGCGGCCATCGTGCTCCGACCGCCGTATCATGGTAGGCCACGCTCAGTTGGGCAGACAACTTGCGGAGCAGTCGATCCACATGACGAGTCAGCACGACGCCTGGCGCGAGCTCGGCCAACAGCTCCGCGTCGATTCGGTCCGGTCCAGCAGCGCAGCGGGAAGCGGCCATCCCACCTCGTCGATGTCGGCCGCCGACCTCATGGCGGTCCTCATGTCGAAGTACCTGCGCTACGACTTCGGCACGCCGGACGATCCCCGCAACGATCACCTCATCTTCAGCAAGGGCCACGCATCGCCGCTCCTGTACGCGATGTACAAGGCAGCGGGCGCCATCGGCGATCCCGAGATGCTCACCTTCCGACGCTTCGGGAGCCGGATCGAGGGCCACCCGACGCCGATGCTGCCGTGGGTCGACGTCGCCACCGGCTCGCTCGGTCAGGGCCTGCCGATCAGCGTCGGCGTCGCGCTCACCGCCAAGAAGCTCGACCGGCTCCCGTACCGCGTGTGGTGCCTGTGCGGTGACTCGGAGATGGCCGAGGGGTCGATGTGGGAGGCATTCGAGCACGCCGGCTTCCACGACCTCGACAACCTCACCGCGATCATCGACGTGAACCGCCTGGGGCAAACCGGCGAGACGATGCACGGCTGGGACGTGGATGCGTATCGCCGCCGCGCCGAGGCGTTCGGCTGGAAGGCGATCGAGATCGACGGCCACGACGTCGCGGCCATCGACCGTGCTTTCGCACGTGCCGTCGAGACCACCGGGCAGCCGACCGTCATCATCGCGAAGACGGAGAAGGGCCACGGTGTCAAGGCCGTGGCCAACCAGCCCGGCCGGCATGGAAAGCCGCTCGATGATCCGGACGCGGCGATCGCCGAGCTGGGCGGCATCCGGGACATCCACGTCGACGTGCCGAAGCCGGAGTTCACCGGCCGCCCGCACGAGTTCCCGACCGGCGAGCTGGTCCTCCCGTCCTATGAGCCCGGCACGAAGGAGGCGACGCGCAAGGCTTTCGGCGACGCCCTGGTCGCCCTCGGCAGGGCCCGCGGCGACGTGGTGGCTGTCGACGGCGAGGTCGGCAACAGCACCTACACCGAGCTGTTCGCCACCGAGCTGCCGGAGAGGTTCGTCCAGTCCTACATCGCCGAGCAGCAGATGATCGCCACCGCCATCGGCATGCAGGTTCGCGGCTGGAAGCCGTTCGCCGCCACCTTCGCCGCGTTCCTGAGCCGCGCCTATGACTTCGTGCGCATGGCCGCGGTGAGCCGAGCCAACGTTGCACTGGCGGGCTCGCATGCCGGCGTCAGCATCGGCGAGGACGGACCGAGCCAGATGGCGCTCGAGGATCTCGCCAGCCTTCGCGCGGTGCATGGATCGACCGTCCTCTACCCGTCGGACCCCAACCAGACCGCGGCGCTCGTGCCGCAGATGGCCGACCGCGCCGGCATCGTCTACATGCGCACGACGCGAGAGAAGACGCCGATCCTGTACGAGCCGGCCGAGGACTTTCACATTGGTGGCTCGCGGGTCGTGCGCCAGACCGATGGCGATGCCATCACCCTCATCGGCGCCGGGATCACGCTCCACGAGGCAGTCAAGGCGGCGGGCCAGCTCGCCGGCGAGGGGATCGAGACCCGCGTGATCGACCTCTACAGCGTCAAGCCGATCGATGCCGAGACGGTGCGGGCCGCAGCACGGGAGACGGGGGCGATCATCACGGTCGAGGATCACTGGCCGGAGGGCGGCATCGGCGACGCGGTGCTCGACGCGCTGGCCGAGGAGCAGCCGCACCCGATCGTGGTGAAGCTGGCGGTGCGCTCGATGCCCGGCTCGGGCACCCCGGCCGAGCTGCTGGCCGCGGCGGGGATCGATGCCGACCACATCGCGGCAGCGGCACGCGAGCTCGCCGGGCGGGCCGGGGCGCAGGGACGAAGCAAGGCCGAGGTCGGCTCCGGCCGACGCGAGTAGATGGAAGAAGGGCACGACATGACAGGCGCAGAGCAGGACCGCCACGAAGCGAAGGCGGTCGACCACGATCGAGCGGCCGAGCAGGTGACGCAGCGAGCGGAGGGGCCGAACGCCCTCCATCGGCTCCACCGTGAGCAGGACCAGAGCCCGTGGATCGACTTCATCGACCGCGACTTGATCAGCAGCGGCAAGCTGAAGCAGCTCGTGGCCGGCGGCATCCGCGGCCTGACGAGCAACCCGACGATCTTCGCCAAGGCCGTGGCCACCGGCCAGTACGACGAGCTGGTGAGCCGCGAGATCGCTGCCGGTGACGACGCGCGCCAGATCTACGAGGAGATCGCGGTCGCTGACGTCGGCGATGCGGCGGACGTGCTGCGCTCGGTCTACGACGAGTCGGACGGGGCCGATGGGTTTGCCAGCATCGAGGTCGAGCCGGACCTCGCGGACGACACCGACGCCACGCTGGCGCGCGCCCGGGTGCTGTGGAGCCGGCTGGAGCGTCCGAACGTGTTCATCAAGATTCCCGCCACCGAAGCCGGCGTGCCCGCCATCGAGGCCGCGATCGGCGCCGGGATCAACGTGAACGTCACGCTCATGTTCAGCGTCGGGATGTACCGTCGCGTGGCGCGCGCCTACATCGCGGGGCTTCGGGCGCGCCACGAGCGGGGCGAGCCGGTCGACCGCGTGGCGAGCGTCGCCAGCTTCTTCGTGAGCCGGGTCGACACCAAGATCGACCCGCAGCTCGAGGAGATCGGAAGTGGATCGGCCCTCGAGGCGCGAGGCCGCGCGGCCATCGCCAACGCCAGGCTGGCGTACGAGGCCTTCGGAGAGATCTTCGGCAGCGAAGAGTTCGCAGACCTCCGCGCCGCCGGCGCGCGCGTGCAGCGCTGCCTGTGGGCCAGCACGAGCACGAAGAACCCCGACTACCGCGACGTCATGTACGTGGAGGAGCTCATCGGCCCGGAGACGGTCGACACGATGCCGCTCGACACCATCAAGGCGTTCATCGACCACGGCGACATACAGCGCACGCTCGACCAAGACCTGGACGGCGCGCACCAGGCGATCCGGCGGATCGAGGCCGAGGGCATCAACATGGAACGGGTCACCGATGAGCTGATCACCGAGGGCGTGGCGAGCTTCGCGAAGAGCTTCGACGAGCTCCTCGAGACGATCGAGTCGAAGCGCAAGGAGCTCGCCCCGGCATGAGCGACCTCGACGCCGCGGTCACGGCGCGGCTCGAGTCATGGACCGCCGACCGCGTTGCGCGGCGGTTGTGGGCGAAGGACGGCTCGCTGTGGGCCGCGTCCGGAAAGCGGGCGAACGAGGTCGCCGCGTGGCTCGGCTGGCTGGACCTGCCCGAGGCCATGTCGGCGCGGGTTGCGGAGCTCGAGCACCTGGCCCGGGACGTCCGCCAGGACGGGTATCGGCGCGCCGCCGTGCTCGGCATGGGCGGCTCGAGCCTGGCACCCGAGCTCTTCGCCCGCGTCTTCGGCTGGGCCGGCGGGCCGGCCGGAACAGGAGCAGCCTCCGCCGAGGGGCTGGAGCTGCGCATCCTGGACTCGACCCACCCCGACGTGGTTCGTGGCTTTCGTTCATGGGCGGGCGAGCAGCGGACCCTGTTCTGCGTGAGCTCGAAGTCGGGCTCCACGACCGAGCCGAACGCCTTCCAGGCGGCGATGAGCGAGATCGCGCCGGCGCTCGACTTCGTCGCGATCACCGATCCGGGGTCCTCGCTCGGCGAGCTGGCACGCGCGCAGGAGTTCCGCGCCATCGTCGAGGCGCCGCCCGACGTCGGGGGGCGCTACTCGGCGCTCACCGTCTTCGGGCTCCTTCCGGCGGCCCTGGTGGGAGTCGACCTCGGCGCGCTGCTGGGCCGCGCGCGCGCGATGGCCGACGCATGCCGGAACCCGATTGCGGCGGACAATCCAGGGCTGGCCCTCGGCGCGGCGATCGGCGAGGCTGCGCTCGCGGGCCGCGACAAGCTCACGATCCTGACGTCTCCGCGCCTGGCTGCCTTCGGGGACTGGGCCGAGCAGCTCGTCGCCGAGAGCACCGGCAAGGCCGGCCGGGGGGTCGTGCCGGTGGTGGGGGAGCCGATCGGCAACCCGGCCGACTACGGTGATGACCGGTTCTTCGTCTTCGTGACCCTCGCCGGCGAGTCGCACGACCAGCTCGGCGCCGTCGCCGAGGCGCTGATGGATCGGGGCCACCATGTCCTGCACATCGAGCTGGCCGACCCGTTCGACGTCGGCGGCGAGTTCGTGCGCTGGGAGGTGGCCACGGCGGCCATGGGGATCGTGCTCGGAATCGATCCGTTCGACCAGCCCAACGTCCAGGAGAGCAAGGACGCCACCACGGAGCTGCTCGAGGCCTTCCGGTCCAGGGGCGCCCTGCCGCAGCCGCCGCCGATCGTGAGCGAGGCGGGCATCGCGGTCACCGCCGATCCCGCTGCCCTGGGCGACGCTCCCGTCAGCGTGGACGGCGCCGTTGCGCAGCTCCTGTCGCTCCTGACCGGGGGACGCGACTATCTCGCCATCCTTGCCTACCTGCCCCCGGGTCGCGAGGTGGAGGAGCGGTTGCAGCGGATCCGTGTCCGGGTGCGCGACGCGCTCGGCGTGGCGACGACCATCGGGTTCGGCCCGAGATTCCTGCACTCGACCGGCCAGCTGCACAAGGGCGGTCCCGACACTGGCGCCTTCCTGCAGCTCACCGCCGAGCCGTCGAAGAACCTGCCCATCGCCGGCTGGGACGAGACATTCGGTACCCTGATCGCGGCCCAGGCGCTCGGCGATCTGGCATCGCTCCAGCGCCGCGGCCGGCGAGCCGTGCGCCTGCACCTGAGCGACGTCGACGCGGGCCTGGAGCGCCTCGAGGCGATGGTCGACGAGGCGATCGGCCTGGCGAGCACGAGGAGGTAGGGATCCATGCAGCTCGCGGTCTGTGGACTGGGACGGATGGGGGCGGGGATGGCCCGCCGCGCGGCGCGTGGCGGTCACGAGGTGGTGGCGTGGAATCGCACCGAGGCGATCGCCACGGAGATCGCGGCGGAGGCGGAGAACGAGGGCCGCATCACCGTCGCGGAGCCGATCGAGCGACTCATCGAGATGGTGGCCGCCCCACGCCACGTCGTCATCAGCGTGCCATCCGGCGACGCCACGGACGCCATGGTCGACCAGCTGGCCGGCATCCTCGAGCCCGGCGACGTGATCATCGACTCGGGCAACAGCCGCTTCCACGACTCCCGCCGACACGCTGCCGAGCTGGCTGAGAAGGGCATCGAGTGGCTCGACATGGGCGTCTCGGGCGGGGTGTGGGGGCTGCAGGTCGGCTTCTGCGCCATGCTCGGCGGGCAGCGTGAGGTGTTCGAGCGCTTCGAGCCGGTGGTGAAGACGCTGGCCCCGGAGAACGGCTACCTGTACTGCGGCGGTGCCGGCGCCGGGCACTACACCAAGATGGTCCACAACGGCATCGAGTACGGGATCATGCAGGCCTACGGCGAGGGCTTCGACATCCTGCACGCCTCCGACTACGACCTCGACCTTGCCGCCATCGCGCGGATGTGGAACAACGGATCCGTCATTCGATCCTGGCTGCTCGAGCTGGCCGGCAACGCCTTCGAGAAGGAGGGCAACGATCTGGAGGGCATCCACGGCTGGGTCGCCGATTCGGGCGAGGGACGCTGGACGGTGGCCGAGGCGATCGATCACGACGTGCCTGCGCCGATCATCACCCTCAGCTTGATCGAGCGCTTCCGCAGCCGGCGGGAGCCCGACTCCTACTCCGATCGCGTCCTCGCCGCCCTGCGAAACGAATTCGGCGGCCACGCGCTCAAGGATCGCGGGTAGCACCGGCCCGATGGCAACGCGCGTGGAGGTCGCCGACGAGCAGGCTGGCGCGCGTGAGCGCGAGCGGCCGCAGAAACCCTCGCGAGACGAACGGCAGCCCCGACCGAACCCGCTGCGCGAGGGGCTGCGCCTCGAGCGCATGGCCGAGCCGTGCACGATGGTCATCTGCGGCGCCACGGGCGACCTGGCCGAGCGGAAGCTGGCGCCGGCGCTCTACAACTGCCTGCTCAGCGGCTCGCTGCCGCCGGAGTTCACCGTCGTCGGCTTCGCCCGCCGCGACCTGAGCGACGAGGCATTTCGAGCGCACCTCCTGGAAGGCATCAACAAGTTCAGCCGCAACCGGCCGGCCAAGCCGGCGATCTGGGACTCGTTTGCGCGCGGCATCGAATATCACCGCGGCGACTTCGACGATCCCGCGGCGTACGTGGAGCTCGCAACGCGTCTCGACCGGATCGACCGCGATCGCGGCACGGCGGGAAATCGGCTCTTCTATCTCGCGGTCCCGCCGGCCCTCTACCCGGAGATCGTGAACCACCTTGATCGAGCTGGCCTGGCCGCCGCGGGACAACGGCGCCGCCGCGGGACCAAGCGCGGCTGGACGCGCGTCATCGTCGAGAAGCCATTCGGATCGGACCTCGAGAGTGCCCGCACGCTCAACCACGAGCTCGCGGAGGTCTTCGACGAGGAGCAGGTCTACCGGATCGACCACTACCTCGGTAAGGAGACGGTCCAGAACCTCGCTGTCTTCCGCTTCGGGAACGGCCTGTTCGAGCCGATCTGGAATCGGCGATACATCGATTCGGTCCAGATCACGGTGGCAGAGACGGTCGGGGTCGAGGGTCGCGGCGAGTTCTACGACGCCACCGGCGCCCTGCGTGACGTCGTCCAGGGCCATGCCCTCCAGCTCATGGCGATCTTCGCCATGGACCCGCCGGTCGAGTTCCACGCGGAGGACCTGCGCGACGAGAAGCTCAAGGTGCTGCGCGCCGTGAAGCCGATGTCGCCGGCCGAAGTGGCCACCAACACGGTGCGTGGCCAGTACGTCTCGGGCTGGGTGGAGGGCGCGAAGCTGGTCAGCTACCGCGACGAGCCCGAGGTCGAGCCCGACTCGCAGACCGAGACCTTCGTGGCGCTGAAGCTCGGGATCGACTCGTGGCGTTGGGCCGGGGTGCCCTTCTACCTGCGCACGGGCAAGGGCCTTCCGAGCCGCGTGACCGAGATCGCCGTCCAGTTCAAGCAGGCACCGCTGGCGCTTTTCGCGCGTGCCGGCGTGCCCCAGATCGACCCGAACGTCCTTGCCATCCGGGTCCAGCCCGACGAGGGCATCCTGCTGCGCTTCGGCGCGAAGGTCCCGGGGCAGGGCATGCAGATCCGCACCGTGAACATGGACTTTCGATATGGCTCCAGCTTCGCGGTCGACTCCCCCGACGCCTACGAGACGCTGCTCCTCGACGCGATGGTCGGCGATGCCAGCCTGTTCACGCGCGACGACGAGGTGGAGCGCGCATGGGAGATCCTGGACCCCATCCTGGAGGCCTGGCAGGCCGGCCAGGGCGGGCCGCTCCACTTCTACGGCGCCGGGACCTGGGGCCCGCCGGCGGCCGACGAGCTGCTCGAGCGCGACGGCCGCGCGTGGCGGAGGCCGTGACGAGCATCCAACCGCCGGCATCCGAGGAGCAGGCGGTCCATCGGCGGCTCATGCGCTTCGGGGAGGCCGAGAGCCTGGCGACGCCGATGTGGGTGGAGCGAAACACGACCTGCCAGGCCATCGCCGGCCACCTCGCATCGCTGTGGGACATCCCGTCCGGACTGGACGATGGCGGCGACCCGCTGGTGACCGAGAAGGGGCTGCCGCACGCGCGCGCATCGGTCCTGAACCTGATCGTCACCGTCCAGGACGAGGCGGCTGCCGATAGGGTCGTCCACGCGCTGATCGGTCTGGGCGTGCATCACCCCTCGCGTGCGATCGTGCTCGTGCCGCAGCAGGGAGCGGCCGGCGCGCAGATCGACGCCCGGATCAGCACCCACTGCAACGAGACCGACGGGGGCGGCGACCGGGTCTGCTACGAGGAGGTCGTGCTCACCGTCCGCGGCGAGGCGGCCGAGCACCTGTCGGGCATCGTCACGCCGCTCCTCATCCACGACCTGCCGACCCACATCTGGTGGCCCGGCGACCCGCCGTTCGACGACCCGGTCTTCGACCAGCTGGTCGAGATGGGGGATCGGCTCATCGTGGACTCATCCGACTTCAACGACCTCCTCACCGGCTTCCGCCGCACGGCGAGCCTGCGCCGGCGCAGCGGCGTGGGCGACCTGTCCTGGGAGCGGCTTGCATGGTGGCAGGAGCTCACCGCCCAGTTCTTCGATGCGCCGCGCTTCCGGCGCTACCTGCCGAACCTCAGCCGGCTTCGAATCCGCTACGCCGTCGCCCCCCGTGCCACGACGCGACACGATGAGGACGCCGACGTTGCGCCGGGCACGCCCGCGCCCATGGCCCAGTCGCTGCTCTATGCGGGCTGGATCGCAACCCGGCTCGGCTGGCGGCGGCACCGCACCCTCAAGCCTCTCGCCGATGGCGCGTTCGACCTGCGGCTCGAGGGCCGCCACGAGATGGTCGACCTGCATCTCGAGCCGACCGTCACCGACGACGTCCCGCCCGGCGATCTGCTCTCCGTCAGGCTCAGCTCGCTGGGCGAGACGGGCGCCGCCGAGTTCATCATCGATCGCGACGAGGACGACGCCATGGTTGCCACCAACGCCGACGGGATGACCGCCCTCCTCCGCCGGGTGCCGATGGAGACCCCTCGCGAGTCGGACCTGCTCAGCGCGCAGCTGACCGTGGATGCCGCCGACCCGGTCTACGAGATGTCGCTGCGCGCCGCTGCCATCCTGCTCGCGTCGTCGCGTGAAGCAGCCGCGTGACTCGCTTCGAAGTCCATCCGGACCCAGCAGCCGTCGCCGAGGCCACCGCCGATCGATTCGTGGCCGCCGCGCGCAGGTCGATCGACGCGAATGGCATTTTCTTCGTCGCGCTCTCTGGGGGCTCGACCCCGAAGCAGGTGTACCCGCTGCTCCTCGAGCCTAGCCGTCGGGATGCCGTCGACTGGAGCCGGGTCGAGTTCTTCTGGAGCGACGAGCGAGCGGTGCCGCCGGATCACCCCGACTCGAACTTCGGCATCGCGTACCAGATGCTGCTCGCACATCTCCCCGACGTGCGCGCGGACCGGATTCACCGCATGCCGGCGGAGGCAGCGGAGATCGACGCCGCGGCACTCTCGTACGAGAGCGAGCTGCGCCTCGCCTTCGGCGCACGCGGCAGCGAGCCGCCCCCATTCGACCTCATCTGGCTCGGGATGGGGCCGGACGGCCACACCGCCAGCCTCTTCCCGGGCACGCTTGCGCTCGAGGAGGCTGAGCGCTGGGTGGTCGCCAACTGGGTGCCATCAGCGGACGCCTGGCGCATGACGCTCACCCATCCGGTCCTCGACGCGGCCCGACGGGTGCTCTTCGTCGTCACCGGCGCCGACAAGGCGGATGCGGTGCGCGCCGTCCGCGCCGGTGGGTCCGGCCTTCCGGCCGAATCCGTCAGCGGGAGGCGGGTGCACTGGATCATCGATGCCGCCGCGGCCGGCGAGCCGGAGGCCACCTGACCGATGCCGGCAATCGCCTGGCTGGCCGTGGCGGCCGTGGCGGCCGTGGCGGCCGTGGCCGCATACCTCGTGGCCTGGCCAGCCTGGCGCTCGTACCGCGAGCGTGCGTCGCGCGATCTCAACACGGAGCGCTACCGCGCCTGGCGCGGCCACAGCTCCCGCGGCCAGGGGTCCACGCGCGAGGGGATGACCACTGAGGAGCGGCGCCGCATCATGGGCGGTGCGGCGCTCGGCGCGGTGGCGATCATTTCTCTGGTCGCCTTCTTCCTGGCAACCTGACGCGGATGCGTGTCGAGCTGCTGTATTTCGACGGCGATCCGGCCGCCATGCCGGCCCGCCAGAACCTGGTCGAGGTTCTCACCGAAGACGCGTTCGAAACACCGATCCAGATGATCGCGATCGGGTCCGAGGAGGACGCGGCGCTGCTCGGCATGCGCGGCTCACCCACGATCCGGATCGACGATGCGGACATCGATCCTGACTGGAACGGGCCGCTCGGGCTTGCGCCGCGCTCGTACGGCACCGATGACGGGCCGGTCCCCGGGAAACCGATCATCCGGCGCGCCGTCGAGCGGGCACGCGGCTGGGGCCACGGGCGCCGCGGCTGATGCTGGCGGTCGCGCTGCGTGTCCTCTTCCTGTGGCTCAGCAACCGCCGCTGGATGGCGCGCGTGGCGCTCGGCACGCCATTCCTGCGCCGCATGCCGCTGCGGTTCGTGGCCGGGACGACGCTCGACCAGGCCGTGGCCGCGGTCCGAGAGCTGAATGCGCGGGGTCGCAGCGCCACCCTCGACGTCCTCGGCGAATCGACCGACGATCGGGATTCGGCCGACCGGGCGGCGACCGCCTACGTGGCAACGATCGAGCGCATCGCCACGGAAGGGCTCGACGCCAACGTCAGCATCAAGCTCTCCCAGATGGGGCTCGACCTCGGCGTCGAGGAGTGCCTGGCCGTCATGGCACCGATCGTCGCCGCCGCGGCGCGTCACGGGAACTTCGTGCGCATCGACATGGAGTCGTCGCCCACCACTGACCGCACGCTCGAGGTCGTGAGTCGCCTCCGGGCAGACGGGCACGACGTCGGGCCGGTCATCCAGTCGTACCTGCATCGGTCTCCGGCGGACGTCGAGCGCCTCGCCACGGAGCACGTGCGGACCCGGATCTGCAAGGGCGCCTACGCCGAGCCACCCGAGCTTGCGCACCAGGAGCGCGAGGCCGTGGGTGACGCCTTCGTCGCCCTGTGCCAGCGCCTGCTGGAAGCTGATGCCTACCCCGGGATTGCCACCCACGACCCCGAGATGATCCAGCGGGTCGGCGCATTCGCGCGCCGCCACGGCATCGGAAAGGACCGCCTCGAGTTCCAGATGCTGTACGGCGTGCGGCGCGACCTTCAGCGCAGGCTCGTGGCGAGGGGCTATCGCGTCAGGGTCTACGTGCCGTTCGGGACGGAGTGGTACCCGTACTTCATGCGGCGTCTCGCGGAGCGGCCCGCGAACGCGCTCTTCGTGCTGCGCAGCCTCGTGGGGGAGCATTCCTGACGTCGCACCCGGTCGGGGTAGACTGGGCAGCCACAACCCATGTCCGCATCCAAACGGCCGAGCACCTCGAGTCTCCGCCGATACCTCACGTCCCGCCCATACATCGCGGTCGCCGACGTTCGGCGCCGGTTCGGCCTCGATCCGGAGGCGATGAGCGTCGTCTCGCGCAACGGCACGACGGCGTATGTCGGCCTGCCCGAGCGGGAGGCATCCAAGCTCCAGGACCTCTGGCAGCGCGACGAGGTCGGTGTCGAGCTGTCGGTCGAGGTTCACGCCCCGGTGGTCATCGGCATCTACCCGATGCGGATCGCGCGCTTCGTGATCGGCCACCCGGCGAATGGCAACGGGACTGCCTACCAGCCGCATCGTGAGCCGGCGGCGGAGGAACCGGCGCACGAATGAGGGTCGCCGCCGTGATGAGCGGATCTCATGCTCTTCAGCCGCATCGAATCCGCTGCCTCAGTCGCGGGTGCGACCCTGATCCGCGCGATTCTCCCGCGGACCTACCGCCTGATCTCGACCTGGTGCTCGTTGACTGGTCCGCGCGTCACGCGGACTGGGCCGATGCGCTGCGGGAGCGCAGCGCTCCTCGCGTGATCCTGTTCGGCCGACACACCGATCTCGGGGCGCACTCCGCCGCGCGTGAGGCCAAACTGGGCCCTAGGTGGGCTCGCTCAAAGCTGATCCTCGGCCTCGCGACGATCCTCCATCGCACTCCCTGAACAGGACGCCACTCGCTAGCAACGTCATGTGTTTGGGGGTGGTGCAGCGGAAAGGACGCGCCCCGAAGGACGCGCCCGGTGTCGATGCGGGATCAGGCCGCTATCCCCGTTGTCCAGGTCTACTTCTTCGGCGGAGCCTTCTTGTCGTCGCCATAGAAGCAGAGGTGGCTCAGGCCGTACCACTTGCCATTCTTCACGTTGACCGGCGAGTGCAGACCCGAATCACTGACGACCGGTGGCTCGTAGAAGTAGAGGAGGGCGTTCGGTCCGCCCTTGACCGTAACCTGCGAGACGACGAAGCCGGTGGCAACGAAGCTGAAGACCGGCCCGGCGCTGGTCTGGGTGACATCGATTGCAATCGACCCGCCCGGGACAGTGAGCGTCCCGTCGACGATGTCGCCGCCGAGCGGGTTCTCGTACTTGAAGCCCCCGTCGCAACTCGGATTGCCGGCGACTAGCTCCGTCCTGTCCCAATGAGCTGCGGATACTGTGCTGAATACGGCGAGTGACAGGATTCCCGCGAGCACTATCGCGCCGAATGCCTTAGAGCGCATGACTCCTCCTGATGGGCACGTGGTGCCGGCAGACGTGGCTCGGCCGCCCCAGGCACCAGTGATCGCATTCTCGCCATGGGGTCAGTACCTGTCTAGTACTTTCTGCTTAGCAGCCGGTGCGTCCCGGCAACGGTAGTCACTCAGTCAAGCTGCCCGACGATCTCTACGGTCCTGACGCCGTCGATCCCGGTGCCGACCGCGATCTCCGTCGCAACCTCGTTGTTGGTCTCGTCGCTCTCCACGAACCAGTCGAACGGGTCGGCGATCATGCGCACGACGTAGTTGCCGTCCGGCAGCTCGTTGACCCTGACCGTCTGGTCGAGCATGTGCGTTGGATATCTGTCCCCCCACCCCACCGAAAGTCCCATGTGGACACCCAGATCGAGCTGTCCGCCGCAGCCGACCGCCGAGTACACCGGATCATCGGGGGTCGCGGGAAGATCGTCGTAAAGGAGATCAGTGTCGAAGAAGCAGAAGCCACCCTTGACTACCTCACCCAGGATCTCCCCGTCCAACGTTTCCACGCGGTGTGCTTCGACGTGCTTCACGTGCCAGTGATTGTGCCCGTCGCCGCCCCACACGAGGGTCGCCGGCGTCTCGCGCTGGCTGAACCGTGCGTCAGCGTCCGTAACGCGCTGCAGCACCTTCCATTCGTCGCTGAACGGGTGTGCGCGCGCCGCACGAACGAGGAAGTCGCCGTCACCGAAATTGCCGATGGTGGCGGGGAATCGGACGGAAATGGTCCCTTCCGGGGTCAGCCCGACCGTGATGTCGTCGATCGGGCCCATCCTGAGATCCGGATACCGCGGTTCGACAGGAGCTGCGAGGGGAGCAGAGGTGTCGGGGCGAAGGAACAGATAGAGGAGCGTTACGACTGCCACGGCGGCAATGATCGCGAGGAAGACGATTCGCGTCCGGGAGCGGAGCGCGGGAAGCAGGACGCCGGCGTCATGCTGCATCGCGTGACGGGTCATGCGTGCGGCTTGAGATGAAGGACTAGTCTCACGAAACGAGCCTAGCCGCACGCCGGCACGCGCCACAAGCCGTTTTCGGTGCTTAGGCGCAACGCGATTGCTATCCGAAGGTACTGGCGCTTCCCAATCTCATCCAGTACTGTCGCTATCAGCCCATGGCTTGGCCATGCCCGCCGCGCCGACATGGGTAGATATCGACCGTTAGGCCCACCTCCTATCGGACCGATTGTGCCCATAAGGTGGTTCCGGGGGTCCCGAGCATGCATACTACCCCAATCGCGGGGCGGCGACTTCGAACGTTGCTGTTCGGAGCGGGAGAGGCTGGCGCAATGATTGCGCGCTCTGCCAGGCGGGAGCCGCTGGCCGGGGTGGAGCCCGTCGGATTCCTCGACGACGATCCGTCGCGCAAAGGACAACGTGTCGCCAGGTTACCTGTCTACGGCGGCATTGACGCCATGGCCGAGGCGGTCGCTCTCACCGGTGCCGAAGCGCTGCTGATCACGATGCCTGCGGCTGCCGGAGCAGTCATCCGAGAAGTGGCCGGTGCAGGGCTTGCGGCTGGGCTGGTGGTCCGTACGGTCCCCGCTATCCACGAGCTCTTCGACGGCAACATCGATGCGTATCGCATCCGTAGCGTGCGCGTGGAGGATCTCATCCGCCGCCCTGAGGTGTCTCGCCTCGGCGAGGCCGTCCGGGAGATTATCCACGGCCGCTCTGTTCTGGTCACCGGGGCGGGCGGGTCGATCGGATCGGAGCTCGCACGCCAGGTGTTTGCTCTGGGGCCACGTCGTCTCCTGCTCGTGGACCGAGGCGAGAGCGCGCTGTACGCGATCCAGCGGGAACTGGAAGACCGACCCCCTCACGGGCGGCCGGCTCCGCAATTGTCAGTGCATCTGGCGAACGTCGCGAGCCGACCGCTGATGGGCCGCCTGATCGCGCAATCGCGGCCGGACGTGATCCTTCACGCCGCCGCCTTTAAGCACGTGCCCCTGATGGAGGCCCACCCGTCGGAGGCTGTCCACGTGAACATTGGCGGGACCATGGCCGTGCTCGACGCAGCGACCGCAGCCGGGACGCCGACGTTTGTTCTTGTCTCCACCGACAAGGCCGTCGCCCCCACGAGTGCCATGGGAGCCACCAAGCGTTTCGCCGAATGGCTCGTCGCAGATGCTGCGCGCCGCACTGGCCGCGCTTACGTCTCGGTTCGCTTCGGGAATGTGTTGGGCTCGACAGGAAGTGTGGTCCCGATTTTCCAAGGCCAGCTTGAGCAGGGACTGCCTCTGACGATCACGCATCCCGAGATGACACGCTACTTCATGACGATTGCCGAGGCCTCGTCTTTGATCCTCGAGGCCGCCGCGCTCGGCACGCCTTCTGACGTCTTCGTCCTCGACATGGGTGAACCGATCAAGATCGTGGACCTCGCCCGCGACCTCGTGCGGCTCGCGGGGCGGGATCCAGACACCGTTCCGATCGTGTTCACGGGGCTTCGGCCGGGCGAGAAGCTTCACGAGCAGCTCTTCTACGACCATGAGGTCGGACGACCCACGGCAAACCCGAAGGTCATGCTCGCCCGCGGCTCTAGGCCGCCGCAGATGGTGCGGGAACTGGCGCTCCAGCTGCTCGCCCTCGCCGACGGCACCGACGACGACGGCCTCCGCGACCTCCTCTTCGCGACCGTGGAACGTCGGCGCCGCTCGATTCCCGCTTCGCTCGGATCAACCGGCCCGATAGCCAGATCACCCCGCCGCAGGTCGCCGGCCACGGCCGTATCGAGCGGAGTGTCGGC
>JACCWY010000067.1 GCA_013697395.1 Chloroflexota bacterium
GAGCTATCCGGCGGCCGGCCTGATTGAACGCTCGGTCGGCTCGCCCTCTCATACTCACCGATTGGCCGCTCCAGGCGGTTCGTCGAGCGGGCGATGCACGAAGGCCGATGCGCGTCCCGCACCGGCGCGAGGCGCGGCATGACACGCGAACCCGACTTCGTCGGCCTGCTCGAGGACTACCTCGACGAGTACGAGGGCGCGACCCCGTTCCCCGAGTCAGTCCGCGATGCCATTCGCGCGAACCTCCCGACGACGAAACAGGTCGGTCCACTGGCAGGAGGAATGAGGTACCCGCGGATGTTCCCGCTGCCAATGGCCGCCCGATACGGGCTCGTGGCCGCCGTCGCCGTCCTGGTCGCCGCCCTGGGAGCATCGTCCCTCGGCCTCGGCATTGGCGGCCCGCCCGAACCGACCCCGCCCCCGGCCTCGGCCGTCCCCGTGGCGACGCCGAGCCCGATGGTGACAGCGACGCCCGGCGAGCTACCGGCGGCCGCAGAACTCGCTCCGGGGAGGTACTTCATGCGTAACCCATACGTCGATCAGGACCCGGTCCGTTCGTGTGAGGGCGGATGCGCGGACTATCAGCGCATCACGTTCACGCTTCCTGACGGTTGGGCCACCCGCGATGGCCTCGTGTACAAGCACATGGATCAGCCGGGCGAGGTGGCGTTCAGCGCATGGACGCCGGATCAGGTCTACGACGACCCCTGTCATTGGCAGGGAAGCGCGCTGAGTCCGCTGCTCGACATCCACGACCACACTCGTGTACCCGCACTGGGTTCGACGGCCCTGGAGAATCAGGTGGGCCGCGACGCATCCGCACCGTCCGAGGTGACGCTGGGTGGGCAGCTCGCCCTCCGCATCGAGCTCTCGATACCGGCTGAGCTCGAATTGCCCGCGTGTGACAGCGGAGAATTCCGGAGCTGGAGCGAGTGGGATGTCGTCGATGGAGGCAACTCCCATCACGCCCCTGGTCAGATCGACGTGGTGTACATCGTCGATGTCGATCGTCGGCCGTTGGTGATCGACGCGTCGCACATGCCGGAGACGTCCGCCGAAGACCTCGCGGAGCTGGAGGGCATTCTCGCCTCGATCCGTATCGATCGGTAGTCGAGCGGATGCCAGCTCGCCTGCGAAGATCGATTGACCGACCGAACCCGGCCGTCGGAGTCCCTCCGGCGGTCGGCCCGCGCATGGCACCATGCGCCCATGAACTTCGCCGAGGCGCGCGACGCCTTCTTTGCCGATTACTTCCGCCTCTATCCGATTCACGCCACCGAGGCGGGCAACCACGAGCACGACCACCGCTGGCCGGATCTGACCGATGCCGGCTCCGCCGAGCGCCTGGCCTGGCTGGCCGATGCGCGCGCTCGGCTGGAAGCTGCCGACGCAACCACGCGCGACGAGGAGATCGACCGTCGCGTGCTACTCACCCAGATCGACGCCATGCGCTTCGACGAGGAGGACCTCGACGAGCTCTCCTGGAGCCCGATCACCTACAGCTACCTCCTCGGCGCCGGCCTGTTCGGCCTGCTGAGCCGCGAGTTCGCTCCGCTCGCGGATCGGCTCGCCAGCGTCGCCGGCCGCATGGAGGGCATCCCGGACGCGCTGGACGCCGCGCGCGCCAATCTCACCTCGGGCCGGGACCGGGCCGTGAGCGGCTTCCACGTCGAGAAGGCGGTCAAGACCATGCCCGGCGTCGCCGACCTGTGCAACACGGCGGTCGAGATGGCCTCCGAGCTGAGCAACGACGTGCGAGAACGTGTGAACGCCGCCGCGATGCCCGCGATCGCGGCGGTCGAGTCGTTCACGTCCTGGCTCAACGACGAGCTGTTGCCCACCGCGGACGGCGAATTCCGGCTGGGCCGCGACCTGTACGAGCGCAAGTTCCGACACGCGCTCAAAGCAACCATCTCTCCGGCGGAGCTCGAGTCACGGGCCGCGACGGCCTATGACGAGGTCAGGGCCGAGATGCTGCGCCTTGCGCGCGAGCTGTGGCCGGCTTGGATCGGGGACGAGCCGATGCCCGACGACGGCGATGCGCTCACCCGCCGTGTCCTCGACGCCATCGCGGTCGACCACCCGAAGGCGGAGGAGCTGCTCGACTTCTGCCGGGCCGAGAACGAGCGCATCGAGGCGTTCATCCGGGAGCGCGACCTCATCGGCCTGGCCGACGACCCGCTCAAGATCATCTGGACCCCGCCGTTCCTGCGCGCCTTCGGCGGTGCCATGCTCATCCCGCCTGGGCCGCTCGACCGCGGCCTGGACAGCTTCTTCGCCATCACCCCGCCGCCGGAAGACTGGACCGAGGAGCAGGTCGAGTCCTTCCTGCGCGAGTACAACGCGCGCCAGCTGCGCCTCCTCACGATCCACGAGGCCGTCCCCGGCCACTACCTCCAGCTGGCCTGGTCGAACCGATCCGACTCGCTGCCTCGAGCGGTCTTCGGGTCGGGCGTCTTTGCCGAGGGGTGGGCGGTGTACGCCACGCAGGCCATGATCGACGCCGGCTACGGCGCCGAGGACCCGGCGCTGCGACTCAACCATTGGAAGTACTTCCTCCGCGCCGTCACGAACACGCTCATGGACATCCGCATCCACACCGGCACCATGGCCGAGGAAGAGGCGATGGCGATGATGGTCGATGGCGGCTTCCAGGAGCGCTCCGAGGCGACCGAGAAGTGGTCGCGGGCACGCCTGTCGAGCACCCAGCTGTGCGAGTACTACCTCGGCAGCGTCGAGATGACGGCGCTCGAGCACGAGGCGCGCCGGCGCGCGCGGGCCGCGGGGCGCGAATTCGAGTGGCGGCCGTTCCTGGAATCGGTGATCGGCCACGGCACGCCGCCGATGCCGGTCATCCGCGACATCCTGTTCGGCGACTGACATCCCTGCCCCTCGCTCCGTGAAGTGAGGCGAATTCACGCGGGGACCTTCCGGCGTGCAATTCCCGCGTTGGAGTGAGACCCTGGTAGCGTGAGCCGCGCGTCGGCGTGCGCTTCGTGCGTGCCGGGCCTCATTCCAGCGCGGGATCGGCACGCGGTGCGGCCGTCGTGTGAAGGTGGCTCGCTACGCTGAGGCAACCGCCGATTGAGCGGCAAGGCCCGCCATTAGGACTAAGTACCTATCGTCATAAGTACATGCACGTAATTATCGGATCGCGTCTGGGGTATGCTTCTCTCCGAAAGGAGGGCGGCGCATGTCCAGACGGAGCCCGTTCGTCGTGGAGCTCGATGCCGATACCCG
>JACCWY010000068.1 GCA_013697395.1 Chloroflexota bacterium
TCCTGCGAGCGCTCGCGCCGCTCGACCCGCGCTTCATCTTCACCCGCGTCGAGGATCCCGGCGCGCACGCGCCGTCGGACCTGGCGGACGCCTGGCACCGGGTCGGCGGCCGCGGCGGCGAGACTGCGCCGACGCCGGAGGAGGCACTGCGCCTCGCCCAGGCAGACCCGGTCGTGGTGGCGGGCTCGCTCTACCTCGTCGGCGCCGTTCGGGGCATGATCGTGCCGGACGCGGAGGAGGGCTGATGGGACCGGAGCTGCGCTGGGGCGAGCGGACGTACGTGATGGGGATCGTCAACGTGACGCCCGACTCGTTCTCCGGCGACGGGCTGGCGGTCGACGGTCGCGACGCGGAGGAGGTCGTCAGCGCGGCCATGGCGCAGGCACGCGCGATGGCGGACGCGGGAGCCGACATCCTCGACGTCGGCGCGGAGTCGAGCCGGCCGCGGCAGGCCTACGGCGACCACCCCGCGGTCGACGCGGCGACGGAGATGGCGCTGGCCATCCCGGTCGTGCGTGCGCTGGCGGTGGAGCTCGGTGACCGCGCCCTGATCAGCATCGACACGAGCAAGGGCGTGGTGGCGGCGGCCGCGCTCGAGGCCGGTGCCGGCATCGTCAACGACGTGTGGGCAGCACGGCGGGACCCGGGGACCGCGGACGCCGCGGCGGCAGCCGGCGCGCAGCTCGTCCTCATGCACAACCAGGATGGGGTCGGGTATCCGCGCGGGGTGTACCCGACGGTCGTTGCGTGGCTGCGGGAGGCCGTCGAAGGGGCGATGGCGCGCGGCGTGCGCCACGAGCGGATCATCGTCGATCCCGGCATCGGCTTCGGGAAGGGAACCGAGGAGAACCTGGAGCTGCTGCATCGGCTGGGCGAGCTCAAGGCCGACCTCGGCGGCCTCCCGGTGCTGGTCGGCACGAGCCGAAAGCGGTTCCTCGGAGAGCTTCTGGACGGCGCGGGCGCTGACGACCGGCTCGA
Source organism: Chloroflexota bacterium (assembly GCA_013697395.1). Lineage (GTDB taxonomy): Bacteria > Chloroflexota > Limnocylindria > QHBO01 > QHBO01 > JACDBZ01. The sequence goes on from JACCWY010000068.1 coordinate 979, forward strand.
GGGCACCGCGGCGACGGTGGCGCTGGCGGTCGCCTCCGGGGCCGACGTGGTGCGCGTCCACGACGTGCGCGCCATCGCCCGGACGCTGCGCGTGGCGGACGCCATCGTGCGCCGATGAGTCTCGACGCCTTTCCCGACCGGCTGAGCCTGCTCGGCATGCGATTCGAGGCGCGGCACGGCGTGCTCGCGCGGGAGAAGCTGACGCCCCAGCCCTTCGAGGTCGACCTCGTCCTCCGCGCCGACCTGGCGACGGCCGCCGAACGAGACGCGCTCGATGCCACCGTCGACTACGGCGCCCTGTTCGACCTGGTGCGGGGCATCGTGGAGGGTCCGCCGTTCGACCTCATCGAGGCGCTGGCCGGCGCGATCGCACGGGCCGCGCTGGCCGCCACCGACCCTGCGCTGGTGGAGGGCGTCGAGGTCCGGGTGCGCAAGCCGAAGGCGCCGATCGACGGCGCCTTCGACACGGTGGAGGCGGCACTCACCCGGCGCCGATGACCGTCACTCCTCCGCAGGAAGCTCCCCGAGCGTGACCTCGACCTCGCGGACCGAGTTGTCGCGGAGGACCCGCAGGGTGATCGTGTCGCCGGGCGAATGGGGAAGGATCAGGATCGACAGCTCGGTGTCGGCCCCGATCTGCTGGCCGTCGACGGCGGTGATGACGTCCCCCGCCTGGAGCCCGGCTGCCTCCGCCGGCGAGCCCGGGAAGACGGCCTGGCCACTCCCGTCGGTCGTGCCGATCAGCGCGCCGTAGTCGACGGGCAGGCTCTGCTCGGCGGCCACGGCCGGATCGATCGGGACGTAGTAGACGCCGATCCAGGGCCGGACCAGGGGCTGAACGCCGTCGAGGGCCTGCTGCATGATCGGCTTGGCGACGTCGATCGGGATCGCGAAGCCGAGGCCCTGTGCGGTCGTGCTGACGGCGGTGTTGACGCCGATGACCTGACCCGCGCTGTTCACGAGCGGGCCGCCCGAATTGCCGGGGTTGATGGCCGCATCGGTCTGGATCAGGTTGCGCAGGGTCTCCGCGCTCGTCTGGGTGGCGTCGGACGCCTGGATCTGGCGGCCCAGGCCGGAGACGACCCCGGTGGTGACGGTGTTCTCGTAGCCGAGCGGGTTTCCGATCGCGATGGCCAGCTGCCCGGACTCCAGGTCGGCCGAGGTGCCGATCGGAGCGGATGGCAGGTCGGTCGCGTCGATCCTGACGATGGCGAGATCGGTGAGCGTGTCGATGCCATAGACCGTGCCGGCGAACTCGCGGCCGTCGTTGAGCTCGACCATCAGCTCGCCGGCGTCCTCGACCACGTGCCGGTTGGTGAGGATCCAGCCGTCGGGGTGATAGATGAAGCCTGAGCCCGTGCCGTTCGTGGCGTCCAGCAAGCCGCCGCCACTGGAGCGGATGGTCACGACCGCCGGTGCGACCTTCTCCACGGCCGAGATCACGGCGCTCGACTCGTCGATCCGCACGTCGTTCACGTTGTCGGTGCCGGGCGTCTCCCCCACCGAGCCCGCCGGGACGGCCGGCTGACGGATCATGTTCGAGACCGCCACGGCGGAGAAGGCGCCGGACAGGATGCCCGCCACCACGGCGAGGCCGATGACGGGCAGTGCGGAGAGCCCTCGCCGCGGGGGTGCGGTGACGGGCGCGTGGGACGAGCGGATCGTCCACGCGTCAGCCGTCTGACCGGTGGAAGGCCCCGGGTCGCGCGAGACGGCCGGGCCGTAGCGCTGGACCTCGACCGGCTGGGTCGGATCTCGATCGGTTGGGCTGTTCGGATCGTGTGTCATCGTTGGGTTCCTGTGCGGCCCTGCTGCGGGTCGGTCGCCGGGCGGGCAACGCTCAGGCTATGGACTCCGGATTGCGCGCGGCATGGGTGCCGCGTGAAGTTTCGTTGACCTTGTCGGCATCCGGGGCGGGCTCTGCCGCGCTCGCACGCGGCAGCGTGATGCGGAAGACGGTGCCCTCGCCGACGACGCTGGTCACGTCGATCTCGCCGTCGTGCATGTCGACGATCGAGCGCACGATCGCCAGCCCGAGCCCGCTTCCCGACGCACGTGCCTCCCCGGTGTTCGTACCGCGGTAGAAGCGGTCGAAGATCCGCGGCAGCTCGTCGGGCGGGATGCCAGGCCCGCTGTCGCGGACCTCGATCGTCGCCTCCTGCGGACCGATCGACAGGTGGACCGACACGCCGCCGCCACGCGGCGTGAACTTCAGGGCATTGCCGATGAGGTTCGTCAGCAGCTGCACGATCCGCTCGCGATCGAAGCGCAGCTCGACCGGCTCGCCGGGCACGAAGCTCTGGAGGCCGATGCCCCGCGCCACGGCCACCTCCTCCATCGCCTGCACCACCACCTGGATCGGATCGCGCAGATCGCCGTCGCGCATGTCGAGCGGGAAGATGCCGGCGTCGATCCGCGACAGATCGAGCAGGTTCGTGCTCATCCACTCGAGCCGGCCGATCTGCTCCGTGGATCGCTCCAGGAACTCCGCCCGCGTGGCCTCGTCGACCTCCCCGTCGCGCTGGAGTTCGGTGTACATCCTGAGCGCGGCGATCGGTGTGCGCAGCTCGTGGCTCACGTCGGCGACGAACTCGCGCAGCCGGTCCCGGTCGGCCTCCAGCATGCGCAGCGTCCCGGACAGCCGATCGGCCATCACGTTGAACTGGGCCGCCAGCTCGTCGACCTCGAGCACCCCGGATGCGGTGGCGCGCTCGTCAAGGTGACCCTGGGCGACCCGCCCGGCGACGTTTCGAAGCCGATGAATGGGCGCGGTGACCCGTCGTGCGGCCACGGCCCCGAAGATGACCGCGGCGGTCAGCGCGAGGAGCCCGGCACCGACGATCGCCGACCGGATCTGCGCCAGCGTTGCTTCGCGAGAGGTGTACGGCTCCCGGATGGTGATCGTGAGCCGGGCACCGGGCTGGTCTACCGACAGGCCCGGCCCACGGAACTCGAACGACAGCGACTGGCCGGCCACCTCCGGGTCCAGGCGAAGTCCCTGCTGCTCGAGCTCATCGCGATCCGGCGGCGATGCTCGAGCGACGATGCGCCCGTCGCCGTCAGCGATCTCGACCGTGGCGGGGATCAGGACGGTCGCGGCGATCTCCGTGATCGGGCGCAACACCTGGATGTCGCGGACCTCCGGCGCGTTGGAGCCGGGTCCCTCGCGCTGGGCAAAGATGTCGATCAGCAGTCGCGTCGACACGAGGGCCGAGCCCAGCCGCTCACGGGTCTGCTCGGCGAAGTACGCCGGCAGGATCTGGTTGATCGCCACCGCTGACACGATCAGGCCGACGAGGGCCACGGACCCGATCGCCAGGACGAGCCGCGTGTTGAGGCGTTGCAGGAACGCGGACCACCCACGAGGGATGCGGAGGCGCCCTGCGGGCTCCGAGCGGTGAGCGGGCTCAGTCTTCGGCGAAGGCATACCCGACGCCCCTCACCGTGCGGATGTAGCGGGGATGCGCCGGGTCGGGCTCGATCTTGTCGCGGATGTGGCTGATGTGGACGTTAATCGTGCGCTCGTCCTGCTCGAGGGCGTCGTCGTAGTCTCGGACGAGCTCGAGCAGCTGTGAACGCGTGTAGACGCGTCCGGGGCGGGACGCGAGGTGGCGCAGGAGATCGAACTCGGTCGTCGTGA
>JACCWY010000081.1 GCA_013697395.1 Chloroflexota bacterium
CCGCAGCGCCGACGCCAGGGCGCCGGCATGCAGTGGGCGCTGCGCCGGATCGTGGGCAAGACAGCCGGCGACGACGGCCGCCAGCGCCGGATCCAGGCCGTCCATGGCCGGCGGTCCGGCACGCTGCGCCTCGGCGAGCGCGACGGGCGACGCCGCGGGATACGGTGGCCGGGCGGTGAGCGCCTCGTGCAGGACGACGCCGAGTCCGTACAGGTCGGTGCGGGGAGTGATCGGTCCTCCCGACAGCTGCTCCGGCGCCATCGCGCGGAGGGTGCCGATGACCGTGCCGTCCAGGGTCAGCCGCTCGGCGGACGCCGCGAGGCTGTGCGCGATGCCGAAGTCGACCAGGCGCGTCCGTCCATCGGCGGCGAGGAGGACATTGCCCGGCTTCACGTCGCGATGCACGACGCCGTGCTGGTGCGCGTGATAGAGGGCCTCGGCGACGTCCGCGGTGAGGTTGGCGGCCTCGCGCTCGGGCAGCGGCCCGTCGCGCTCGAGCCGCGCGGCGAGCGACTCGCCGTCGACGAGCTCCATCACGATGGCCGGTGACTCACCGGTGGCGTCGACGTCGTAGATGCCGACGATGACGGGTTGAGCCAGGCGGGCGGCAGCGCGTGCTTCGGCCACGAGCCGCTGCCGAGACGCCGCATCGGGGAGGAGGTGGGAGTGGAGGCGCTTCACGGCTACCGGTCGATCCAGCTGCTCGTCGTGCGCGCGCCAGAGCTCGGCGCTCCCGCCGACGGCGATGCGCTCGACGAGTCGGTATCGGTTCAGGACCAGCGGCTGCTCGGTGTTCATGCTCGCTTACGGGAACAGGTCGCGTTCGGGCTCCATGACCAGGACCGAGGCGCCGGCCTTCGACGGGCGCCAGGCGTAGCCGCGCACGACCACGACCGGCCGCTGCTCTACCTTGCCGCCCGCCAGGTCGGCCGCCGATGCGAGCTCGTCGGCCACCGCCAGCACCGTGGCCTGCATCTCGCGCCCCGCAGCGTCGGGCTGGCCGCGCAGGTCGAGGAGCACCTCGATCCCCGAGGCCCCGATGGCGACGTTCACGATCCCGTTCCGCCAGGGCCGCCCGAACGAGTCGGACACGATGACGCCCGGGGCGGCCCCGGTCCGATCGCGCACGGTGGCCCGAATGCGTGCGGCCGACGCGTCGGGATCCAGCGGCAGCAGCGACGCGACCTCTCCGCCGCCGACGTTCGAGACGTCGACCCCGGCATTCGCGCAGACCAGCCCGTGGCGCGTACGGCTGATGATCAGGCCGCCCGGTCCCATGCGCACGATCGAGGCCGACTCACGCAGGACAACCTCGACCTGGCGAGCGTCCTTGCCCCACCGGTCCGCCCACTGGCGGGCCAATGCCGAGGGTTCGACGGTGGCGAGGGCGACCACCCGGCCCTCGGCCTTGGAGACCACCTTCTGGGTCACCACCAGGACGTCGCTGTCCACCATCCCGATGCCGGCGGCGGCGACGGCGTCGGCAATGAGGCCTCCCAGGTCGTCGCCGTCACGCACCTCGGGGATCCCGTCGAGCGCGAGGAGCTCGATCCGTGATGTCACGCGGCGTCGCCGAGCTCGAGCCAGCGGGCGAGGTCCTCCGGCGTGTCGAGGTCAAACGCGAGCCCGGCGCGGTTGACCGCCACCAGGGGCACGCCCGCCCGGCCCACCTCTTCGACATGGGCGGCGAAGCTCCCGAGCCCGAAACGGAAGCGGATGACGCCCGGGGGCCGGAGCACCAGCCCGTTCGTGCCGGTCCCGGCACGGTCCGGCGCGATCGTCACCGCGGCCGTGTCCCCGTCGGGGAGCGCGTCGATGAGGGTCCTCACGTCCTCGGGCTGCAGGTTCGGCAGGTCGCCGTGAAGGACGATCAGCATGTCCATGTCGTCGACCAGGGCGTCGAACCGCGCCTGCTCGAGCCCTTCGTTCAGGCCCAGTCCGCGCTGGACGAGCAGGCGGGCGCCGGAGGGCTCGACGATCTCCGCCAGGGCGCGCGACGGCGAGATCACCACCACGTCCGGGGTGACCTCCCGCGCAACCTTGAGGACCCGCTGGAGCAGCTGGCTGGCGAGCAGCATCCGCTCCTCCGGCGCAAGGGACGTCGCAAGACGCGTCTTGGCCGCCTCCAGCCCCCGGTGCGGCACGATGATCCGCATTCTCACCGACGGAGCATATCCCTATCGGTCGCGGCGGTCCCGGGACGGCGCGGAGAGCTCCTGCACGATCCTCGCGGCCAGTGCCCGACGGTCGCCGTCACCGCGCATGACGGTCGGCATGGCGCTCGCGGTCATGCCGAGCGCTTCGACCTCCGAGGCCAGGGACGCATCGGCCTCGTCCAGGACGAAGCGGCCCACCAGGCCGGCGTACATCCGTGCCACGCCGAGGGCAGACGGCTCGTGGCCCAGGCTGGCGAGCATTCGGTCGGCCGGTCCCTTCAGCGCCCTGCCGGCGACGATGGGGCTGACGGCGATCCTGCCGGCCGGAGAAGCCTCGAGCGCTGCCCTCACGCCCCGCACGTGGAGGATCGGGCCGATGCTCACGAACGGGTTCGACGGGCCGATCACGATCAGGTCCGCGCTGGCGATGGCCTCGAGCACGGCGGCGCTCGGCCGCGCCGTCTCGGCGCCCTCGAAGACAATCGCCCTGACCTCCGGTTCCTGGTGGCGCCGGACGAAGTACTCCTGGAATTCGAGGCGCCCTTCGTCGGTGTCCAGCTGCGTGCGATAGCGGTCGTCGGTGGAGGGCAGGATCCGGACGCCGATGCCCAGGGCGGTCGCCATGGCAGCGGTCGCGTCGGTCAACGTGTGGCCCTCACGCAATCGCCGGGAGCGCTCGACGTGCGTGGCGAGGTCGGCGTCGCCGACGGTGAACCAGCCGGGCTCACCGTAGCGTTCGAGCATGGCGTGGGCGGAGAGCGTGTCGCCGCGGATGCCCCAGCCTCGCTCGACGTCGATCAGCCCACCGAGCGTGTAGAGCAGCGCGTCGATGTCCGGGCTGACGTGAAGGCCGTGCAGCTCGAAGTCGTCCCCGACGTTGGCGACGACCGTCAGCTCGACCGGCGCGTCCAGGAGCGCGAAGCCGTGAGCGAGCTTCGTTCCGCCCGTTCCGCCCGCGAGGAGGGTGACCCTCATCTGGCGCTCTCGTTGGATGCCAAGTGGATTGGCGCTGCGACCGACGAACGCCCTGGAATCGTGCCCTCAGCCGCCGGACGGCCAACCAGGTTGGCCCGATGACGGGGCAAGCCCCGTTCGCCCGTCACAGGGCCATCTGGCTTGGCATCTGGCGAGACTCACCCACCGGCGAGCATGGGCTTGACCTCGGTGACGAGGCGTTCCATGGTCTCGGCGTCGTATGGCGACGGGAATCCGGCGATCCAGTGCCGGAATCCGATGCCGAGGAACGGCCTGAGCCTGTCGGCCACCTGCTCGGGCGTCCCGACAAGCTGGTCCTTCCACGGCTCGGCGCCGCCATTGTGCGCGAAGGTCGCCTCGAACACGCGCCTCGCCTCCGCCGGATCGTCGCGGATGATGCAGGTGCCGATGCCGACCGTCCGCTCGATCTGCGACTCGTCCCGGCCGACCTCGTCGCAATGGCGGCGCAGGATCTCGTCCCTGCGCTTCACGTTCGCGAAGCCTCCACCGAGATTGCAGGCGTCGGCGTAGCGGGCGACGATCCGCAGCGTCTTCCTCTCACCCCCGCCGCCGATCAGGATCGGCAGGCGCTCCTGGAGCGGAAGGGGGTCGAGGCGAACGGCATCCGCCCTGTAGAACCGTTCGCCGGACGGCCGCTCGCCGCGAAGCATGCCGCGCATGATGCGCACGGCCTCCTCCAGCCAGCGAAGCCGCTCGCCTGGCGACCTGCCGAACTCGATCCCGAAGGCGCGGTGCTCGGTCTCGAACAATTATAAAAAAAAGACGAGCACCGCGCGCCCGCCGCTGATGTGGTCGAGCGTCGTCGCCAGCTTCGCGACGAGAGCCGGATTGCGGAACGTGTTGGCACCGACCATGAGGCCGATGGTGGCCCGCTCCGTCGCCTCGGCCCAGGCGGCAAGCGTGAGCCAGCCCTCGAATATCGGCCCTTCGTGCGATCCGACGATCGGGTACAGGTGGTCCCACGTCCACAGCGAGTCATAGCCGAGACTGTCGGCTCGAATGCCGGCCGCGCGCAGGGAGGGCCAATCGCTGTACTGGCCCCAGCAGTTGGCGCCGAGCTTGATCGCAAGGGCGGTCATCGGTTGCTCAGTCGTGCCTGATGACCTTTTCGACCCGCATGCGGATGATCACCCGCTCCTGCCCGGCGTATCGCTCGGGGTTGGCCTCGTACCGCACGGCCAGCGCCTGGATCCCGGCGAGTGCTCGATCGAAGTCCGGATCGAGCTCGACGGTTCCCCGCATGGCGACCCACTTCATGCCGTCCTCGAAGAGGAGGCTCACGCGGGGGTCGGCCCTGAGCTGTCGGTACTTCAGCCGCCGCACCATGGTGTTCATCACGATCACGTCGGGCCGATCCGGGTCCAGGTCGAACCACATCACCGATTGGCTGGGCGGGCCGTCGGCGCTGTTCACCGCAAGCACCGGGTGGCGCAGCTCGGCCATGAGCCATTCGCGCAGTTCGTCGGTCAGGACGTTGCCAACCGTCAAATCGGGGTCCGTCACGGGGTCAGTCTAGCGACGGATCCGCTTACACTCTCGACCGATGATGAAGGTGGAGCTGCTCTCGATCGGCGCCGAGCTGCTCCTGGGCGAGACGGTCGACACGAACGCTGCCTTCCTCGGCGGCGAGCTGGCAACGCTGGGACTCCCCCTGGGTGCCGTCAGGATGGTGCCGGACGATCGCGAGGTGCTGCGCGAGGCATTCGCGGAGGCGTGCGCCCGCTCGTCCGTCGTCCTGGCCACCGGGGGCCTGGGCCCGACCCACGACGACCTCAGCCGCGAGGGACTGGCCGATGCGCTCGGCGAGGAGCTCGCCGAGGATCCCGCTCTGCTGGCCGCCCTCGAGGAGCGGTTCCGCGCCTTCGGGCCGATGCCCTCCGCGAACCGACGGCAGTCGATGGTCGTGCCGTCCGCGAGGGCGCTGCCGAACCCGATCGGCTCCGCTCCGGGCTGGTGGGTCGACCGCGACGGCGGCATCGTCGTCCTCATGCCCGGCGTTCCGTCCGAGATGCGACTGATGTGGGCGGAGCAGGTCCGTCCACGCCTGGCCGCGCGGTTCGAGCTGCCGCCACTGGCGATGCGCAGCGTGAAGGCATTCGGGATCGGCGAGTCGGCGATGGCCGAACGGCTCGGTTCGCTGCTGACCTCGCCGCCGGCCGGCGTGGACGCCGGGATCTATGCCCGCGACGACGGCGTGCACGTCCGCTTCTCGACCCGCGGTGACGCCGAGGCGCTGGCGACAAGCGTCGCGGCGGCGATCGCCGCACTCGGCGACGACGCGTACGGCACCGATGGCGACGACCTGGCCGGCGTCGCCCTCGCGCGGCTGCGCGAGCTGGGTGCTGCGACGATCGTGAGCTGGGAGGCCGACACGGATGGCGCCCTGCTGGCGATCCTGGCGGGCGCCCGATCGGCGGATGGCCGCGCTCGCTATCTCGGCGGGGTCCTCGACATCGACATGGCAAGCGGTCCGCCACTCGGCGACGCCGTGCTCCAGGTCGCGCTGCTTTCCCAGGATGCGCGCGGGCGCAGCCGCGTTCGCGTCTCGGTCAGCGGGGCCGTCTCGATGCCTGCAACCGAGCTGCGGATCCACGGTTCCGGACCCCAGCGCCTGCGTCGTGCCGCCTTCGCCGCGCTGGACGCCGTGCGGAGGCTCAGCTCCAGCGACCGATGAGGCGCACCGCCGCCGGACGGATCTCGAAGCTCCACGTGCCGCGCGAACCGATCGCGTCGCCGTCGAGTTGCACCGGGATGTGGCCGGCAGCGAGGGCCCGAATCTCGACCCGGCGCGCATCGATGCGGCCAGCATGCGGGGCGAGCCGGAAGGC